>JASFGC010000395.1:0-3518 GCA_050123975.1 Syntrophobacterales bacterium
AGCAAGTACTCAAATAAATTCGAAATTCGAAGCACGAAGCACGAAACAAATTCAAAATACGAATGTCCTAATGTTCAAAAGAGCAAGGACCATTGGTTAGAAAATTATGGCGACAATCCTGAAAATAAAAAAACCCGGTATCCTCGGTAAGCTGGCGAGGCCGGCCCAAAAGTATCTGGCCATCGATATCGGCAATCACACTATCAAGATATTGGAGCTGCGCAGCACGGCCAAGGGAATAGACATCGTGCACCACGCCGTGGCCTTTACTCCGCCAGGAGGCTTTCAGATTTCGGTGTTGGCAGCCCAACTAAAGGAGATGATTCAGGAGCACCGCATCAAGACCAAGCAAGCCGTGATTGGCCTGGCTGGCAAGGGGGTTGCCACCCGTCGCCTGACCCTGCCGAATATCCCTGAAGAGGAAGTTCAAGAGGCCATCCGCTGGCAGGCTGGAGAGCTTTTTCCCTTTGCCCTGGGAGATGCCATGCTGGCCTTCCAGATACTTGAGAGTGATGACAGCAGTGCTCAGGCGAAGCAGGAAGTACTGGCGTCCGCTGCCACCCGGGAGACGGTAATGGAGCACATTGCCTTGCTCCGGGAGGCAGATCTGGAGCCTGTCGGGCTGCTGGTTGAGCCGCATGCCTTGCAGCAGTTTTGGCGAACCGCCAATTTGGCTGAGGATGAGGAGGGGTCCATTGCTGTGCTTGACCTTGGAGCCCGCAAAACCAGCATTCATATTTTTCAGGGTGGAGAGCTTCAGTTTTCTCGGTATGTTCCAACCTCTGGTGACGCCTTTACCATGGCACTCACCGGTATGATTCGCGCAGGCGAGCAGGAGATTGAGCTCAATACCGCCCAGGCTGAAAAACTCAAGCGGGAACACGGGATTCCTTCAGTAGAGGATCGAGGGAAGACTGGAGAAGGGATTCCCCTCTCTCAACTGGCGGTAAGGATTCGGCCGGTGCTGGAAAAGCTGGAGACCGAAATCTCCCGTTCTTTTGACTACTACGCCTTTCAATTTCAGGGCGAGACCATCACCAGGCTGTTGCTGACTGGAGGTGGAGCTCAACTGAAAGGGATTGAAACCTTCTTTGCAGACAGGTTCGACGTACGGGTTGGATTTCTGGATCCGCTGGCACCAGTTGTGATTGAGGATAGCCCGGTATTTTCAGAAGTGGACGCGGCTAATCGGATGATTCTGACCGTGGCAATGGGGTTGGCCCTGCCATTAACAGAGAGGTTTAACCTTCTTCCCCTCGATCTACAACCACATCGCAAGAGATGGAGTGTACGAGCCCCGGTGGCCTATGCCACCTTGGGCCTGCTCTTGCTACTCCCACTGGGACAATACGCCTACCAGAGTCATCGGAGTGTCAGTACTCTTAGGCGGGCGGTGACCGTGAAGAAGTCCAAGTTTGAGCAATACCAGTATATTTTTCGAGAACATGATCGGTTGCAGGCAGAAAATAATCAGTTAGACGCCAGGCTTGCAAAGTTGCCCAGCTTGGATCTTCGAGTACCTCAAATGGCTGCAGCCTTACGGCTCATAAGCCAGAAAATTCCCGAAGACGTTGCCCTTACCAATATAGATGTGGAGAAGAAGGAGGGAGAAGAGGGGGAAGACCTCGAGGTTCGATTAAGTGGGCTTATTTATGGCCGGAAAGAAGAAGCTTTTCCCACAGTCACCAGGTTCATGGAGGATTTGGAAAAGGCACCGATTTTCTCGAATGTACAACTTGGTGATACCGGAGACGAGAAAGTCCAACAACCGGCTGTTCTGGCTTTTGAAATTGCGTGTGCGCTTAAGTAAAGTCCGTTGTCAGTGGTCCGTGGTCTGTTGCATGGAGGCATAGAGCATAGGGTAAAAATAGAAGTCAGAAGCTAGAATTCAGAGTTCAGGCGGAAAAAACATAAAGAGTTTCCTTATCTTCTGGCTACTAGCTACTGACTACTGGCTACTTGAGTTTTAACGATTTGAACGAATCCGGCGAAGCCGGATGATTGAACGACTTGAACGGCTTGACCTAGTATCTGTAGGAGCGACCTCCAGGTCGCGATCAAATAGATAGGTAGATAGATAAGAAAGAAGTATCGCAACGAGGACGTTGCTCCTACAGGAAATCCCGGCTAGAAAGCCGCTCCCACAGAGGCTGTGGACGTGAAAGAGCTGAATAAAAGAGAAAAGATAATTGTCGGCATAGTTAGCGTGGTTGCCTTTGCCTTTCTGGTGAACCGTTTTGTGCTGGAACCCCAGAGCAAAAAGATGAAGCAACTCCGTGCAGAGCTTGCTTCCTTAAATGAGCAGGCTGTCAGTATCGGCCCCAAGCTGGTGGACTTCAACAGGTTGAATTCGGAATTGGTCCAGAAGAAAAGCCAGGTGGAAGAACTGGAACAGGCGCTGCCCCAAAAGGCCGAAACTGCTGAGGTAATTCATAAAGTCAGTATGCAGGCTCGTTCTAACGGCCTGCAAATTCAACAGATTCGACCGCAAAAAGAGACGGTTCTGAGGACGCGAGATGGCAAAAGGGGAGACTTTCGCCAGCTAATTCTCAATCTCGGAATTCGCGGTCGGTACGAACAGCTGGGTGATTTTCTCGCCGGGCTGGAGCAGCAACCATTCTACATAAAGGTTGCCGAGCTGCATCTGTCGAAAAGAGAAAAGCGGGAAGAGCAGCTGGAAATCCAGCTCAAGCTGGAGATTGTGGTGAGGAGTTAAAAGGCAGAGAGCATGGAGCATGGGGCATGGGGCAGAAAATTGCGGATTGCGGATTTCGAATTGCGGATTGAGCAGGCAGCCCGGCGAGAAAGGCGAGAAAAGCGAGAAAGGCAAGAAGACGGTTTTAGCGATTTAAACGAATCCGGCGAAGCCGGATGATTGAACGACTTGAACGGCTTGAACAACGGACAAGATGAATGGACCTTACCAAACCCCCACAGAAGATCTTGGTTGTGAGTGTTGCGGGGGTGATGGTGTTTCTTTGGATATTGGTGTGGTTGTTCGGGCCGAAACCCGGGAAGATTCAAGAAAGTGCTCCGATAGATACCATGCTGACAAGTTTGCTGCAGAGTGGAAAGCAAGGAAAAAAGGGTGAGGTTAAACCCGCTGAGGAGCCAGTACCTGACGCCTGGGGTCGAGATCCTTTTGCCTTGCCGGGTTGGGTAGAAGAACAGGAAAAGGGCAAAACTCAGCCAGTAACAGCTGATAGAAAGAAACGACCCCGCAAAGGAGACAAGCCTCAATACAAGCTGTCCACCATTCTGGTCACTGAATCGAGCAAGTTGGCGGTTATCAATGACAGGGTCTATGCGGTGGGAGATAGAATCGGTGGTGAGGAGATCTCTAAGATTACCTTGGACCACATAGTCCTGACCGATAACTCAGAGGAGAGAGTGCTGAGGGTTCCCCAACCGCAAACAGAGGTGATAGTAGAGGATACCGAAGAAAAGTGACATACCGCATAGCGCAGAGAGCATAGCGAAAAAAACAATAAATGGTGAACAGGACACAAAGATCGCAA
>JASFGC010000396.1:0-3507 GCA_050123975.1 Syntrophobacterales bacterium
CCTTAAAGAGATAGTGTGGTATTTCAGGTATGAGCTATGGCAGTCGGTGAAGCTTGGCTATTTATTGTGAAACTAGGGTATTATATTGATGTTCTTGTAAATCTTCAAGTCTTACTCTATGCTGTATGCACCCTTCAGCTACTAGGATTATCATACCGGAGACGGACTTGGCAGATGCCTCTGTTTTGGGAAGTACCCGGTTTTGGACTGCATAAGGGAGCGGCTCAAGGCTCAAGGCACAGGGCACAAGGCAAAAACAACAACAGAAAGCTTATTTCCTCCTTACGCCTTGCGCCTTACGCCTTATGCCTTACCTGTTGATCCGGCAAAACCATTGAACTCTAATCTGGCTCCAACGAATAGGTTTCGGTGTTGAACAAATGAACAATACAGAAGGTGATCAGTAATGAAAAAATCAGTTGTGATCATGTCGATGATTTTCTTGTTGTTCCTCGCGGGTGTGACCTTAGCGGACGACACTTTGTATGTGACAAAACAAAACTATCCAATGGCCTCTACCGAGGAAGACTTGGATATGTTTCAGCAAAGTCTGTTGAACAATGATACTGCTGTTTTTTTGAGGATGAGGCAGGAAGGTCGGGCCTGGATGTCAAAGGCTGGAGTAGAGGTCTATGTTGTCAAGGATGAGGGTTCAGGAAAGATCCAGATAAGACCGAAAAATTCAACCGAAATAATCTGGACTTTGCAGGGGGCAGTAAGGAGGAAATAGAGTACAGGTGTCAGGTGTCAGGTGTCAGGAAAAGAAGGCATAAGGAAGTAATTGCGAATTTCGAATTGCGAATTTCGAAATTAAAAATCCGCATTCCGCAATCCAAAATCCGCAATTCTTTCGTCTACGGTAATTGATTCAACCAAGAAACGTCTTCGAACCAGCGTGCCGTCAATTCATCCACTGCACCCGTCTCCTCAAGACTTGCCAGGAAATTCTCTATCCAATTAACCAGATGTGGATCGTACGAGGGCACTGCGATCCCCAGAGGTTCATAGGTTAGTGGGGTGACCACCGAAAGCAGTCCCTCGTTTGGGTAACGATAAACAGAGACCAAACAAATGGGATAGTCGGCTATCATTGCATTTACCTTGCCCTGAAGCACCAAGTTCACGGCCTCGTCATAATCTTTGGCGGGGACTAATTGGACCTTGGGCAGAACTTGTTCAACGAAATACTGGCTGGTGGAGCCTCTGAGGGCGGTAAGTTTCACATTAGGGCTATTGACCTCAGTGGCCTCTTTTGCCTTCGCTATGGTTTCTATTTTGGTGAGAAACGCCTTGCCGGAAATGAAATAGGGTCCAACAAAGGCTACTTTCAAATTGCGCGCCGGGGTGATGGTCATACCGGAGAGGACCATATCCACCTTGCCCTTCTCTAATGCCGGGAGCAGCTTAGAGAATTCCATGGGTTCGACCCTCAGTTTCACTCCCATGGCGCTGGCCATCTTTCTGGCCAGATCAATTTCGAAGCCGATTATGTCACCTGTTTTGGTTGTCATGTTGAGCGGGGGCATGCTGGCGGCGGTGCCCACGACCAGTTCTCCTCTTTGCACGATACCGTCAAGCACAGGTGTGGGTGTGGGCTTGACGATTTTCTGGCTGCATCCGAATAAGACAGCCACTGCCATTATCAAAACAATGATTACTCTCGCTCTTCTCATTCTACTTCTCCTTTAACGATAGTGTTGGCACGAGCTAGATATGTTTACCAGAAAAACATGTAAGGCATCTAATCTTTCGGAGATGTTAAGACAGGTACTTGTGCGAGTCAACAGAGAGGAGAAGAATTCTTGACAGAAACAATAAGTTAGGCAAGAATCGATGCCTATAATATATCGATATATATTTCATACTCTAAGGTAAGGATTACAAATGCGTGCCAAGGTCAAATCAACTGTATTTTCGGCTCTTATTCTGCTCACCCTCTTATTCTTCTGGGGACAGCCAGCCTGGACAGTGACTCCACAGCAGCTCAAGATGATGAAAGGGAAAGAAAAAACAGAGACTGCGGAAGAGGTCAAACCACCTGAGCAACTCCCCGGAGACCAGATCGATGCCTTTATGGCCACTCTCAGCGATGAGCAGGTCAGGCGTCTTCTCATCGAGGAACTCAAGAGGAAAGCAGAACAGGAAATTACGGCCGCAGGCCCGGAAACAGGCGAGAAAAAATATGGGGTCGGAGCCCTATTCGACGAGGCAGATGCGGATGCTGCAGCAGTTTACAAGCGTATCAGGGGGATTTTCCGGGGCTCGGCTGCCGTTTTGTCCCAGCCTCGCGCTTTGATTGGCCTGTTGACCGATGGCATGGGGACTGGAGCCTTGCTTCTGACTTTTGTCGGGTTGCTGGCGATGATAGGAGCCGGTCTCTTTTCCGAGTGGCTGTTCTTGCGCTTGGCACGTGACATCCACGAGCAACTGCTCACCGCAGTGCCTAGGGGAGCACTGCAAAGATTGGGCAATGTTTTTTGCCGCTTGCTCCTGGACGGTCTGGGAGTTGGGGCTTACATACTGATCACCTTCGTTGTTTTTGTAATTTTCTACAACAAGGGAACCGCCGCTTACGCTATTGTTCTCACCTTTTTGCTCGTTAGCTACTATCTCCGGATTCTTGTCTTCTTGGCCGGATTTATCCTCGCCCCGTCAAGACCTCCACTCCGGTTGGTGCCCATGGCAGATGAAGATGCACAATTCCTCTACCGCTGGTTTGTCCGTATTATAGCGGTGGCAGCCGTTATTGTGGGAGCGAGTAAGATTATCGAAAGGATGGCGATCAGCGAAGAACTCTATCTATTGTTATACAGTGCGGCGGGCCTCAGCGTTTTCTTATTACTCATCGTCATGATCTGGCAGAGCCGACACAAAGTGGCCCAGGCTATCTGCCAGGACGCTGCTGAGGGAACCTGTGACCACTCTCCCCTGCGGGCCGGCTTTGCCAAAAGCTGGCATATTTTTGCCATTCTTTACGTGATTTTTGTCGGCTGCTTCTGGCAAATCAGCGCCCTGATAGCAGGAAAAGTCACGATTCTCAAACTCATTGCCAGCCTTTTTGTCATTCCCCTCTTCCTTGGCATTGATCAATGGGGGCAGCGATTGTTGAAGGTCGCCTCCGGTGAATTAGGTGAAACCATAGATTTGAGCGGCGATGATGAGGTTGAAGAAGGGGATGAGCCGGACACACCCACCGATCCAACTTCAGACTCTGAACCGGACCTGGATGAAGAACCGGCTGCGGCCCATTTGGTCCCCTTTGTCAAACGCTTATTCCGTATCGTCCTGGTGGTGGCCATGTTTTTCCTGATTCTCAGGTTGTGGGGCATTGACATTTCAGTTACCCGGGTCTTCTCATCAACCGTGCTCAGCGTGATCGTGGTTTTTCTGCTCGGCTTGATCGTCTGGGAGTATTCCAAGACCTTAATAGATAGAAAACTCCGGGAGGAATTTCCCGATGACGACGAAGAAATGGAAGAGGGAGGCGCCGGCGGCACCCGGAAGGGC
>JASFGC010000397.1:0-3498 GCA_050123975.1 Syntrophobacterales bacterium
CCCACCGACCCTATGGCTGATGAGGGAGATTGGCAAGATTATGGTATCTCGTCTTCGGTGCTTAGTGCTTAGTTCCTACTTGTCCTGAGCTTGTCGAAGGAGTGCCTAATTGCTTTCTGCCCGCTGCAAGCTGCCCGCTGCCCGCTGCTTTTCCCTGTGCTCCATGCCCCATGCTTCTCTTCGCTTGGCCCGACCCCGATTGCAAGCTAGTCGTCTTTCCAGGGACGTTTGAGTTTCAGACCAAAGACCAGGACAGCCGCTAGTACTATGATTCCTATAAGTCCTGCTCCACTCAACTCTTCCAGACTGGCATATTTATACCAGTATCGAACCCAGTTGGACCATCTGGGGTCTGACTCCCAAGCAGAGCGGGTATCGGCATAGGCAAGGTCCATGAGCCCCATCTTTCGATATGCTCTGGCCCTTGTTCTATACGCTTCGGACCTGGCTCGCGTATCACCTCTGAGCTTGACGGCAGCAGTAGAATCCCGGATTGCCTGCTCATCATTGCCACGCTTATGATAGGCCTCCGCCCGGTACGCATAGCCCGCGGGATGCTGTGGCTCCAGCTCTATGGCGCGGGTGAAATGGCGGATGGCAAGTTCATAATCTCCAATCTTGAGATAACCCAGAGCCAGCATCCGGTAAGCCTCAGCCTTTTCAGGCGCCAAGTCAAGATATGCATGGTAATCCTGAATCACCTTGTCATACTTGCCCTGAAAATAATAGAGCAAACCCCTCTGTTCATAAGCAGCCGCCAGCTTTGGATTCAACTCCAAGGCCTTGGTGAATAATTCGATCTTTTTGCGGGTAACCGAGCCCTTTCGTGCCCGGTCAAAATAGTCCATGGCTTCATCGGCATGCACCGGAAGCGTGTGCAATAACAGGAGCGTTAAAATGCAGACGATTATTCTGTTCATTTGCGAGTCGTTTTGAGTACTAAGGTTTATGAAATCCCAAACTCCAAGCTCCAAATCCCAAATAAATTACAAATTCGAATCTCCAATGACCAAAACAGAAGATTAGGTTTGGAATTTGGAAACTGGGGACCCGCCCGCAGGGTGGGGAGTCCGGAGGACCAATTTCGGTCATTGTGATTTGTTTGATATTTGATATTTGTGATTTGGAATCTTTGGTCACTTGAGCCGCTCATTTGAGACCAATAAAATTCATATCCATCCAACTGCACTTTTTGTCAAGACAATTGTGCATATGTGAAACTAATTATAAGTTCTATAGGGAAGCAATTCAGAGGTGAGAATGGGGGTAAGCAGTGAGCGGTAAGCAGTAAGCGGCAAAAAAAGTCAAGTAGCCAGTAGCCAGTAGTGAATAGCCAGAATTGAGGTTTCAGGTGTCAGGGATTATGGAGGTGTCAGGTGTCAGGTTTCAGGTGTCAGGAAAAAGAAACAAGGAATCCAGTAGCCAGTAGTCAGTAGAGGCTCACCTTGTTCGCAGCAAAGCGCAGAGCGCCAAGCGCATAGCGATTTTGCATTTGACGTTTTACGCTTTGCGCTATGCTCTATGCGCTATGCTTTCTTTGCAACAGACCAAGTTCCCCTTTGGGCGGAACAAAAAGTCCTCAGCCCTCCTCGCCGTGTCTCCGTTTCTCCGCGCCTGCCCGCCATCGGCTTCGCCTTCAGGCGAGGCGGGCGGGTCACCGCGTCTTATTGTTGTGCCTAGTGCCTAGTTCTTAGTGCCTAGTTGCTCGCTGCCCGCCTGTCCCGAGCTTTGTCGCGGGGCTGCCTGCTGCCTGCTGCCAGCTGTCTTTCCCCATGCTCCATGCCCCATGCTCCATGCCACCTTTCACATCCCACATCTACAATTACGAAATCTTCTCTAATCTTTCGGAAATCCAAATCTTGATTATAACTTACCTAGCGACACCGAGCCTTTTGGCTTCTTTGTCTAGACGATGGATCATCCAGATGGGAAAATCTACATTGACTCTTTTCTGTTCTTGGCCCGGGTCTTGTCGCTTCTGACAAGTCAAGAAACTCGGTAATATCTTCCCCTGCATCAAATTTCTTGTCTAACTCTTTAGTTTTCATATATTTCAATCTCCTCTCTTCTGGATCGGCGCACCGAAATAATCCTGACCTGGTTTCAATACTTAGGAGGAATCTTCGCTTTACAGGATTGGGCCAGCTTTTTATCTACCACCTGTTGCAAAGAACTTCTCAAAAAGCTCCTTTGCTCTTTTGTATCCTTCCGGTGTGACAACAACCGATTTTGTTTTGCTGACAGGATTTTCGATAAATCCCTTGTCATGCAGCCGATTCATCGTCTCCCAATCGAATCCTTTCCACGCCCTTGCCCCATGCTCTTTCTCATCATGCATTACCAGAAAGAGCAAGGCCAGCGTGTATTCATCCACCTTGTCTCTGTCGTATTCCATGATCCTAATCCCCTTGCCATGCGTGTTTTAGATCCCCATAAAAGAAGTTTATAATTTTATGGATCTGGCCCTTGTTCCCTGAGTTTACCCGCGACCGAGTTGCTGGTCGACGTAGAAGTCGATTAGCCTTCGAATCATTCTCTGATACTGAGTGTGGTGCTTTCTTGCCTCCCTTTTAAAAAACTCAACACTGCTTTTACTCAAGGCGATGGTAACTTTTACAGTTTCCTCTTTAAATGCCAGCTGTTCGGGAGGGGGCAAGAAATCCTTAATTACCCGAAGATCACCTAGGGGCTCATCTTTGTATTTTATTTTCCTCTTCATATATTTTCCTTCCTTTGCGCCAGTATCCAGGCCCTATAAGACGAATTACTTTACCACGATAGGTGAAGCGAACTGTGATAATTCCATCTCCAACTCTACCAAAACAGTAAAAGCGCCTTTCTTCCTCGCTGTGCCCTAGATCTTCTGCAATCACACGGTTCGGATCGGCGAAGGCGTATTGAGCGACCTCAAATGGGACTCCATGCTTGATAAGGTTTTCCCTATTTTTCTTCTCGTCCCATTCAAATCGAACTTTGCTCATGAACAAAAGATTATCATCTATATTACTTTTTGACAATACTAAAATACATATTTATATCTGGTTTAATATATGGCATAAGGCTTGGCGTGGATAAACAAGCGTTATTGTACACTGCCAGTGTGCAATCACAGGTGGGATGAACTTGAACTTGAAGAGATCCGTAGAGTGGTCCCTTTAGGTAAAGTCAGGTGAAATTCCACAGCGGAAATTTTAGAAGAAGTTGTTAATTATTGACTTATTAATTTCCCCTTTTCGCTGCCCTCTGTCTTCTGTCCTCTGACCTCTGCCTAGTGCCTACTTGTCCTGAGCGACACGACTTGAGCTCGTCGACAAGTCTCGTCGACAGGTCTTGTCGAAGGATGCTCTATGCTATTCTTCGCTTGGTCCGACACCGACCTGTAATTGTAGGTAAGCGGACACAAGAAAACCCCCACCGGCCGGGGCACCGTGGCCAGTGGGGGCACAATGGCCAGGTTATGGTATTTCGTCTTTGGTGCTTAGTGCCTAGTCCTTAGTG
>JASFGC010000398.1:0-3473 GCA_050123975.1 Syntrophobacterales bacterium
TTCATTCCCCTTCACTCTTAAAAAAAACTGCTCCTAAAGGTGGCAGGGTGAGTTTCAAGGAGTATGGCCGGCCGTGTATTTCAACGGGAACGGCTTCAATCTCACCAAAATTGCCATGACCGCTGCCCCCGTATTCTTCAGCATCACTATTGAGGATCTCTTGCCAAAGTCCCCCTCTCGGTGCCCCAACTTGGTAGTTATATCGGGGCGTCGGCGTGAAGTTTAAAACGACCAGTATGATTTCACGCGTGGATCTGCTTTTGCGAATGAGGCTGAGGGTGCTTTGTTGCGTGTCATTACAGTCGATCCATTCAAAGCCTGCCGGATCGAAGTCAAGTTCATAGAGAGCCTTCTCAGTGCGGTACGTCCGATTCAACTCTTTCACCCATCGCTGCAATCCTGCATGCGGTGGAAACTCGAGCAGATGCCAATCCAAGCTCTCTTCGTGATACCACTCATTCCACTGGCCGAACTCACCCCCCATGAACAGTAGCTTTTTGGCTGGTTGAGCGTACATGTGTCCAAACAGAAGCCGTAGGTTAGCAAACTTCTGCCAATCGTCTCCCGGCATCTTCCCCAAAAGCGAGCCTTTACCATGCACTACCTCATCGTGCGACAGCGGCAAAACGAAGTTCTCGTTGAAGGCATATAAGAGTCTAAAGGTCAACTGGTTATGGTGATACTTGCGGTAGATGGGATTCTTGGACATGTAGACCAAGGTATCGTGCATCCAGCCCATGTCCCATTTCATGCCAAAGCCGAGACCGCCCACATAGGTAGGCTTGGAAACCATGGGCCAGGCAGTTGATTCCTCAGCTATGGTCTGAACATCAGGATAGGAACCGTAGATCTCTTTATTGAGTCGGCGCAGAAAAGAGATAGCCCCAAGGTTCTCGCGGCCACCGTACTCGTTAGGAATCCACTCTCCTTCCTCGCGGGAGTAGTCAAGATAGAGCATGGAAGCAACTGCGTCAACCCGTAAGCCGTCAGCGTGGTAGACGTCCAGCCAAAAGAGGGCGCTGCTTATAAGAAAGCTGCATACCTCGGATCGTCCATAGTTGAAAATAAAGCTTTTCCAATCGGGATGAAATCCTTTTTGAGGATCAGAATGTTCATACAGGTGGGTGCCGTCAAAAAAGCCAATTCCATGCTCATCGGTAGGGAAATGCGACGGCACCCAATCCAAAATCACGCCAACATCGTGCTGGTGCAGGGAATCTATTAAATACATAAAATCCTGAGGGGTTCCTTGCCTGCTGGTGGGCGCGAAATATCCTCTCGTCTGGTAACCCCAGGAGCCATAAAAAGGATGCTCCATAACCGGAAGGAACTGTACATGGCTATACCCCATCTGCTGGACATACTCCGCCAATTTTTCAGCAAGTTCTCTGTAGGTGAGGTAGCGATTACCCTGCTCGGTCAAGCGCATCCATGAGCCCAAGTGGACCTCGTAGATGGATATGGGTGCGTCTGAAGAATTGTGGCTGCCCCGCTTTGCCATCCATGCCTGGTCATTCCAGGTATACTCCAGGTCCCAGACAATGGAGACGGTCTCTGGCGGGACTTCATTGTAGAAGCCGAAAGGGTCGGCTTTATCCACCCGGTAGTCGTTGTAGCGGGAGACAATATGATACTTGTATCGGGCACCTTTGACTGCCTCGGGTACGACCCCTTCCCAAATCCCTGAGCGGTCTTTAGGCCGAAGCGGGTGGGCCGTCTTGTTCCAGTCATTGAAGTCGCCGATAACGCTAACCTGTTCTGCATCAGGAGCCCAAACTGCGAAATATGTCCCCTGCCCCTCTCCTGCAGATAACAGATGGGATCCCAGCTTTTCGTACAAGCGAAAATGACTCCCTTCGTTGAAGAGGAAAATGTCCTGCTCGCTCAGCAGTGTGACCTCTTCAATAGACTTCGTCATGGTTCATTCTCCTGGTGTTTACCCCACGGCAAATCGGCGGGCAGGACCCACCCCTTACATGCTCTACCCTGCCCCACTCCGTAGTTTCTCCGCAAACAGGGGCGGAAGTCCAGCTTTAATGATGGCTGACGCAACTTTTTCCACTTCATAGTCCAGCCGTATGAATTGGCTCTTGATTTCAGTTTCATCCACATCAATAACAACAAATCCGGTCTGGGGGTTGTCGTCTTTGGGTTTGCCCACACTACCGGCGTTGATGATTACCTGACCGTCAAGATCCCGCCTGAACGGTTTGTGGGTATGGCCGAAAATCAGCAAGTCGGCATCAGCCTTCTTTGTCATCCGACGGTAGAATTTCTCACTTCTGTCTTCATACCAGTAGAGGTTGTTTGCCACAGGTGTGGCATGGAAGATGTGAATTCTTTTCCCAGCTGCATCGAGCCGCATGGAGAAAGGTAGATCTTTCATGTATTTCTTGTTTTCAGAGCTGGTATGGGCCTTGGTCCACTCAAAGGAGACATGGGACAATTCTGCTTGCACTGGATCTTCGTACTTACAGCCGCAATCCTCAGTTTCATGCGCTACATTGAAGTCATAGTTCCCCTGAACACCATCTATCCTGTGCTCTATCATGAACTCGGTAACCTCATTTACAAAAGGGGCGTAGCCGCCCAGATCGGCCAAATGAATTATTTTGTCCGGTTCGTGACGCACCGCTTCCTCGTAGCAGCGCTCTAAGGCTACTATATTTGCGTGAATATCTCCAAAGACAACGAGTCGCATGTACTTTCTCCAACCCAACTAAGGTTTCAGGTGTCGGGTGTCAGTGTAATTCAGTTACCAGGTGTCAGGTTTCAGGTGTCAGGGAAGCAATAAAAGTCCAACGCTGAAACCTCAATTCTGGATTTGACCTCTAATCTCCGTCTCGCCGTTCCTCCGCGTCCCCGCGTCATCTTGCCGTGCCTAGTCCTTAGTGCCTAGTTTCTGCCCTATGCTCTATGCCCCATGCCCCATCTCTACTTCCCCTTTGCCTCCAGCAACCATTGCCGCAACTGACTCTCTCGCGGCAAGCGGCCAACACTCTTCACTTCACCATTTATCACCAGCGCCGGCGTCGCCACCATTCCATAGGCGGCGATTTTGTTGAGATCTTTAACGTGTTCCACATCACCAGCAATTCCCTCGTCCGTCATGACCTTATAAATCATGTGTTCCAGCTTATCACAGTTTGGGCAACCAGGACCCAGGACCCTGACCTCAAGGGTTCGTTGTTCTTCGACCGCCACTGGCTCACCCTTATATCTCTTGTACTCCCGTAAAAACGCCAGCCTGTAATCCGCTGCTGCGCGCGGCGGAATGTAGTTTTTTGAACGAAGATGTTCAAAGAGGTACTCGACCATCTCATCATCCGAAGAGAGGTTTTTCTGAACCGCCTCCTCCATCACAGTTTTCAGGCCCACGATCCCAACGGAAAATTGGCCCACCCTGATCTGAACGACTTCGTCTTGCTCCGCCACAGTTAATCCCTTTGGTTGGTTTAGCCGGTTACGCAAGT
>JASFGC010000399.1:0-3470 GCA_050123975.1 Syntrophobacterales bacterium
TGACTCCAATGAACGAAATGATAAAGCTGCTTTGCAGATCCTTGCGGGTAAGGGCCTCGTCTTCAAGGGCAATGGGATATCCACCAGCAAAGCTCACGACAGGGGCAGTCGCCATACCGGGATGTGCGTCTCGCCAGGTGCGAGTTGCTCTTTCAGCTGCAGTAGAAGCAGCAGCCATGAGCTCTTTGGTATAGGGAATATTTCGCGCAGATTCCTCAGGCCGTATAAACACCAGAAGATGACGGCGGTTTTTATCCACCAGATAACCATCCTCCAGATCGAGTCCAGCAAAGGAACGTTGAAAGAACCAACGAGAAAGCCACAGATGGCGCAAGCCCAGGGGATCTCTGAGAATCATTTCCTGAACCGCACCCTGCATCGGCATCAGCAAAAGCCGTTTGTTTTCTCGTACCTGACGGTGAATGGAATCATCACTCAGTCGATCAAGGAGATCAATCCGTTCCTGTTCTGAAAGAAACAGGCCGGCGTGCGGTAGCAACACTTCGGAGAAGAATCGCTTTTGCTGAGTGGTGACCCTGGCTTCCATATGTCCTATCTGCGGAAAAGAAGCCATTTCTTGAACGAAAGCATCGACTACCTGCTTACCGCTCTCCACATTTCCAGGTTCAGGGAGGCTGACAACTACTACCAGGACGTCCTGAGGACCCGCATCCAGCAGATCAGCCAGCAGTTTATTGGCATAGCTGTCCTTGGCAGGCATGAGAGAGTCCAGACTAGAATCCATTCGAAGCTGGGTGATGAGTATGATCGCTATACCGGTGAGAAGAACGGCTATTAGCAGAATCAGCCGATGACTTTGGCGGATAAGGTCAGCGAAAGCAATAAAGAAAGAGCGGGACATGTTAGATTGCGGATTTTAGGTTGGAGATTGGAGATTTTACCGGGTGGACATTGTTAGCGGGAAAATTTCTGAACTCGTGAATTGCCGGTATCAGCCACGAAGACATTTCCGGCTCCATCTATGCTGAGTCCGTATGGTTTCACGAACCGTCCGGAGCTTCTTCCCGGTCCTGCGTACGATCTGAGACTCTGTCCAGTTGGACCCATTTCCCAGATTAAGGCGGTGGCGGCATCCAATACCAACAGATTCCCCGTGGCCTGGTCAATGGCAACATCAGCGGGATACTGCAGCCTGTCGGTGAAGGCGGAGAGAAAGCGACCTTGGGAATCGAATTTCTGCACTCTTCGCATCTTACTATCTGCTACGTAAACATTGCCACTTTCATCCACGGCGAGGCCCATAGGTTCAACAAAATCGCCACTGCCTTTGCCTTTGCTGCCCCAGGAGCGCAA
The DNA here is from genome assembly GCA_050123975.1 of Syntrophobacterales bacterium. Lineage (GTDB taxonomy): Bacteria > Desulfobacterota > Syntrophobacteria > BM002 > BM002 > BM002. The sequence goes on from JASFGC010000399.1 coordinate 1,315, forward strand.
GAACCTCCCCTGGTTGTCAAAGACCTGAACCCGGTTCATTTTGGCATCAACGGTGTAAACGGCTCCGTCCGGGCCCACCGCAATCCCGCTTAGAAAATAGAAGTCGCCGCTGCCCTTGCCCTTCTGACCCCATTGCCCCAGGAAAACACCGTTGGCGTCAAATTTCTGGACTCGATGATTATAGGTATCAGCAACGTAGACGCTGCCCTCACTGTCCACTGCCACATCGTACGGTAGCGTCATGCTGCCGGAACCAGTACCTTTCTGTCCCCAACTTTTCATGAAGGTACCGCTGGTGTCAAATACCTGAATCCGGCTGTTATAGGTGTCCGCCACGTAAACATTGCCGACACCATCGGCTGCTATCCCGAAGGGTTTTTGGAAATCTCCCGTTCCCGTGCCAACCAAGCCCCAGGCTTGGGCAAAACGGAGGGCGCTGCCGGTGCCTATCGAAGAAGGAACGCCGATAATAGGACCGCTTGTCCTGGACGTGACTGCTCCAATTGAAACTACATTTTGACCCACCGATACAGTCTCGTCGTTTTTCTGTTCCACCACCCTGGCAAAGGCCAACTTTTGCTGAATCTCAGTAACCTGAAGCTTACCAGTGGGGATTTTTTCAATTCCCAGAATCTCACCCGATACCGGGTGTTTGAAAATCTCACCTTCTCGGTATACCTCAAATTGCATACCCACTTTTGCTCCGACAGATTTTCCCACATCGAGGATGAACGTGTTGCCCTTTTGGTGAATGATGTATCCCCGCAGGGGAAACTTGCTCACCAACTGAGCCACGAACGGACGGATCTTTTGGGACATGGAGCCAACGCTTCCGGCCGCCAGCCGGTCAGCCACTTTGATGGCGGCACTTTCGGTCTCGATAATCTTAACGTTGAGATCGAGCCCCTGTCGGTGACTAGTCACTGCGCCGGTGACCATGTAGGTGGCTCCCAGTACCCGCCCCAATTGGGCGGCGGTATCCACATCAATGACCCCGGCCGCTCCCAATTGTTGCTCTTCGATGACCTTTTGCAGGGCTTGGCGCTCAATGACGTCGAAACGGCCCTGGTTTACGAAAGCAGTGGTGAGCCACTGGGCAGCAACCTTACCAAGTTCCTGAGATTTTGCCTTATCCCCTTGAGCTTCAAGATCCACCACGGCAATCCGGGAACGAGCAGCAGCGTGCACCGATGTAGGAAAGCTAGCCCACAAAAGGAGGGCAAAGAAGAAGATGGCGAAGCATGCCCTTGCCCACTGGTGTGGCTTCATGTCTACTCTCCTTGCGAGTGCTTAGGCTGGGAGAACTCCTGCCAGGCGGGCTCAGCAAAAGACTTGTAGGCTTCAGCGAACTCATCCATTTCATCAGCCAGGTCAGTAAAAATGCAATCCGCTCCCTCGTGGGTGAAATAAGCTCCATGGTTTAGTGCCATCTCACGCCCCACTTCGGGATGATCAACAAGCATACAGGGGCGATACAAGTTCTGATCGTACGGTATCTTGGCCTTTATCGCCTGAAATAGAGGCGAGTTAAGAGCTTCCTTTAATGAATAATCGTGGATATTGTGAGTGGCAAAATGGCAAAAAACACAGGGCTCTACATCGCCCTTGGAATTTATGTGCGCATATTTGCGAGCGCCTGACATGCAGCCATTCACCACCGGTCCGTCGTTCCAAAAATCTATGAATAGCATTGGCTTGCTGTTGCGCCAACGAGCCAGTGACTCCCTGAGATAATCTCTTTGCTGCGGGGTGGGCATAAGTTCGGTCTTGGGATCCCTTCCCACCGGGACATACATAAAGTAGCAGCCGAGAAGGCAGCCCTTCTCAATCATAAAATCCACAAATTCGTCGCTGGTGATGGTGTCGTGATTTTCCGTAGTTTGGGTGGCGGAGTAACCGAAGAACACGCCAGCCTCACGAAGCATGTCCATGGCCTCCATGACCCGGTCAAAGTGACCTTTTCCTCGCCTCTGATCCGTAGCCTCCTTGAAGCCTTCAATGCTTATGGAAGGGAGGACATTGCCTACCGAGATAATCTTTTGCGCCACTTTCTCATCAATGAGACCCCCGTGAGTGTAAACCAGGAATGACATATCATTGTGCTTTTCAAAGACATCGAAGATGTGCTTCAGAAAGAAGGGCTCACCACCAGAAAC
>JASFGC010000400.1:0-3405 GCA_050123975.1 Syntrophobacterales bacterium
AGTACGATCCGGCACAAATAAATGGTGCTGTTTTGGAAAAAGCGTGGCTTGTCGATCTGTGCGCACAACTTGCCGAGATGAAGCTTACTGAACGGAGAAAGCTCACCGGATTGGAGCCAGGCAGAGAGGATATTATCCTGGCTGGTGGTTTAGTGACCCTGGAAATGATGGAAGTGTTCGGGTTTTCCCGGTTCACTGTCAGCGATGCCGGACTGCTGGAGGGATTGTTTCTCGATCTGTGTAAGGCCTAATTGTCCGTTCCAGGTATTAGCCGGAAATGAGAGGTGGATGTTTTTTGGATATGGGAGTTGTAGAAGGAGCATTTTCCTGGTAACTTTAATAAATTTATCTACAGACTAAAAGAGGATTTTTATGAGTCAAAAAAATACTGACATACCTATTGCACTCACCTTCGACGATGTCCTGCTTCTGCCCGCGGCCAGTAAGGTTCTGCCAAACGAGGTGGACGTCCGGACCAAATTAACCCGCACTATTTCTATGAATATACCTCTCATGAGTGCAGCCATGGACACGGTTACCGAGGCGAATACTGCCATCAGCATGGCCCGTGAGGGCGGCATCGGCATCATCCACAAGAACATGAGTGTTGAACGGCAGGCCATAGAGGTAGACAAGGTCAAGAAATCGGAAAGCGGTATGATCATTGATCCGGTCACCATGCACCCCGAGCAAAAGATTTCTGAGGTGCTGGAGGTCATGGAAAAATACCGTATTTCCGGGGTCCCCATCGTTGAGGACGGGAGAAAGCTGGTGGGCATTATTACCAACCGTGATCTCCGGTTTGAAACCAATCTGGATCAGAAAGTGGCCGAGGTGATGACCAAGGAAAACCTGGTCACCGCATCGGAGGGCATCACCCTGGAAGAGTCCAAGGTACTTCTCCATAAGAACCGGATCGAAAAGCTTTTGGTTGTCAATGATAAAGGGGATCTGCTCGGTCTGATTACCATCAAGGACATTATGAAAATCAAGAAATACCCAAATGCCTGCAAAGACAACCTGGGCCGTTTACGGGTAGGTGCTGCGGTTGGTGTTGGGCCGGACCGCGATGCCAGGGTCGAAGCGTTGGTAAAAGCGGGCGTTGACGTGATCGCGGTGGATTCTGCACACGGGCACGCCCAGGCGGTGGTGGACAGCGTGCCGGCGATAAAAAAGCAGTTTCCCGAGCTAGAGATCATAGCAGGGAACGTCGCCACTGCAGAAGGGGCCAAAACCCTGGCCGAGGCCGGAGCCGACTGCATCAAGGTCGGTGTGGGCCCCGGCTCTATTTGTACTACGAGGGTTGTCGCAGGTGTGGGGGTGCCCCAGATTACCGCGGTGACGGAGTGTGCCCAAGTTGCGAAGGAGTACCAGGTGCCGATTATCGCTGATGGCGGCGTCAAATACTCTGGCGATGTGGTGAAAGCGCTGGCGGCTGGGGCACATTCAGTGATGATTGGCAGTATTTTCGCGGGGACGGATGAAAGTCCCGGCGAGATGATTCTCTATCAAGGTCGTTCCTACAAAGTCTACCGGGGAATGGGGTCTCTGGGCGCTATGAAAGAGGGAGGACGTGACCGCTACTTCCAGGGGGATATAGAGGAGGACGCCAAGCTTGTCCCGGAAGGAATTGAGGGTCGGGTTCCCTATAAAGGACCACTTTCTTCAAGTGTGTTTCAACTCATCGGAGGTCTTCGTGCGGGTATGGGATACGTTGGCTGTGGAAGCTTGGATGAGCTGCGGCAAAAGGCCAAATTCATCCGGATTACTGCGGCCGGCCTCAAAGAAAGTCATGTCCACGATGTAATCATCACCAAAGAAGCGCCTAACTATCAAATAGATTGGAAATAGATGGATATTCACGCTGAAAAAATATTGATTTTGGATTTTGGCTCTCAGACCACTCAACTCATCGCCAGACGGGTGCGTGAGGCTCAAGTGTACTGCGAGATCCACCCTTTTAACATTGGCATGGCGAAAATAAAGGAATTCGGTGCCAAGGGCATAATCCTGTCAGGAGGACCTGCCTGCGTGCTGGACGAGGGTGCACCCTTTTGTGATCTGGAAGTACTTAACCTTGGTGTGCCGGTGCTCGGTATCTGTTACGGCATGCAGTTGATGACCCACCTGCTGGGAGGTGAAGTGGAACGAGCCGCCATGCGGGAGTATGGCAAGGCTCAACTTCTCATAGACTCCTCTAAAGACTTGTTCCACGGTCTGGATGGAGCCGCAGGGGGGCAGGGTGAACAGGTATGGATGAGTCACGGCGACAAAATCAAGGTTCCCCCGCCAGGCTTCATCGCTATTGCCCACAGTGGTAACTCACCGGTGGCGGCCATGCGGCATGGCGAAACTGAGCTCTACGGGGTTCAGTTCCACCCTGAGGTTGTCCATACTTTAAATGGGGCCAAAATGCTGCAAAACTTCCTCTTTCGTTCTTGTGGCTGTCAGCCTGTCTGGACCATGAAGTCATTTGTGGCAAGTACGGTGGATGAGTTGCGACAGACCATCGGTTCCAAGAAGGTAGTGTGCGCCCTCAGTGGCGGGGTGGACAGTTCTGTGGTTGCGGTCTTGCTTCACAAGGCTGTAGGCCATCAGTCCACCTGCATTTTTGTGAATAACGGCTTGCTGCGTCAAGGTGAGGCCGAGGAGGTACAAAGGATTTTTCAAGATAGTTTCGAGATTAATCTATACTATATTGAGGCTACGGATTCTTTTCTGAGCCGGTTGAAAGGGGTGGTGGACCCGGAGCAGAAACGAAAAATCATTGGCAATCTTTTTATTGAGATTTTTGAGGCTGAAGCCAACAAAATCCCGGGTGCTGAGTTTCTGGCCCAGGGCACCCTGTATCCTGACGTTATTGAAAGTGTGTCATTTAAAGGCCCTTCCGCTACCATCAAAACCCATCACAATGTGGGAGGACTTCCTGAGGTAATGAATCTCGAACTCATAGAGCCGCTCAGGGAGTTATTCAAGGACGAAGTAAGGAGGGTGGGTGGTGAACTGGGCCTACCGCACCGTTTGATCCAACGTCACCCGTTTCCGGGGCCTGGTCTCGCCATTCGCATACTGGGTGAAGTGACGCCCGAGAGATTGGCGATCTTGCGGCAGGCTGACACCATTATCATGGAGGAAATGGAGAGAAGCTGCCTTCATGACCAGGTGTGGCAAGCATTCGGTGTGCTTCTCCCTGTTCGCACTGTTGGAGTAATGGGCGACGAGCGCACCTACGATCAGGTAATTGCCATTCGTGTGGTCGAAAGTATTGACGCCATGACCGCAGACTGGGCCAAAGTACCCTACGAAGTTCTCGGGCAAATGTCTAACCGTATCATCAATGAGGTAAAGGGAGTGAATCGGGTGGTTTACGATATTTCTTCCAAGCCGCCCAGCACCATTGAGTGG
>JASFGC010000401.1:0-3398 GCA_050123975.1 Syntrophobacterales bacterium
ATCAGAAAGGATGAGAGAGATCAGGGTAGCCGGATGCGCCAATCGTGCCAGTTGCCCACCTTTGACTTGGGACAGATGCTTGCGCACCGTGTTCATCTCCTGAATAGATACTCCCGACTTCAGAAGCAGGTTGGTGGCGGCCATTTTCTCATCCAGGGTGATCCCCCCTACCGGCATTGGCAGCAGAGCTGAACCGCCCCCTGAGAGCAGAAAAAGCACCAGGTCTTGCCGCCCCAGTTTATTCACCAGATCTACCAGCTCTTGGGTTCCCCGCCAGCCATTTTCATCTGGCGTGGGATGTCCCGCCTCCACCAAGTGGATCTTGCTCAAAGGTGCCAGATGGTCATATTTAACGATAACCAGTCCCCCACTTATCCGATCTCCCAGCACTTCCTCCACTGCCTGAGCCATCGCTGCTGAGGCTTTGCCCGCGCCAATGGCCCAGATTCCTTCAAAGTCCTCCAGATCCAGCTTGTGCTCGCCAACCACAAGCGTATTTCCATCCAAGGTCAGAAACCGCTTGACGGCTTCAATCGGGTCTACAGCACGCAGTCCAGCTTCAAAGATTTGTCGGGCCTCCTCCTTGAGATCCGTTCGCATCACAAGCTCCTGAACAGGCTAACCTAGTAGGGTAAACCCAAACAGCCGCCTTCTTGTTTTGAGGCTTATTCTTCCTATGTACTCTAGTCGCCTGAGTCCGTTGTCCGTTGTCAGTTGTATCGAAATGGTTTCCCCAGTCAATCCTTCCCTAAGTTTCTTTAGTATTTATTATACTCACCCGATTATTGGCAAACCATATTTGATCTTGATTTTAGACACTACTCGCCTTAATCACTTGCTATCTTTTACCTTTCCCGCTTTTCTCGCTTTGACCCTTTCTCGCTCTGCGCTATGCAATCTTCTTCTCCAACAACGGACTACGGACCACTGACCACTGACCACTGACCACTGACAATCTTTATTTGACAGTGCTCGCGCCTGCCAAGTAGAATCTCAATTACTTTAACCACATTGGCAGCAATCGAATTGTACACTTAGCAAGGGTTTCTGGAGGTATGTACTATGGAAGATTGTATCTTTTGCAAAATCATTCGCGGTGAAATCCCTTCAGCAAAAGTTCTTGAAACCGATACTGTCTTTGCGTTCCTGGACATCAATCCGGTGAGTAAGGGACACACCCTGGTAATCCCCAAAGATCATTACGCTACGTTTCCTGAAATGCCAACTGAGGTAATCGCCGCATTGGGCCAAGCCCTGCAAAAGATCGGTGAGGCTGTCAAATCCCAACTGAATTCTGCGGGTTTTAATATTTTACTTAATAATGACCGCGCTGCAGGCCAGCTTATCGATCACTCTCACTTTCACCTGATTCCCAGGAACCTTGGCGATGGAGTAATGGACTGGCCTCCGGTACGTCCTTACGCGGAAGGTGAAATGGAAGCGGTGCGTGCGGCACTAGAAAGTGCAGTACCGTAAAAGGCTCAAAACAAACGGCGTAAGGCGCAAGGTACGGCCTTTAGGCCGGTTTGAGGATGGAGGAGCGGCCCTACGGGCCTTGAGGTTGGAGGCATAAAAAATAAGCTACTAAAAGTATTCTTTTTTTGCCTCAAACCTCTAACCTCTAACCTCCAACCTTTATGCTCCACGCCTGTATTTATTGGGTAGCGCCAGGTATCTCTCGCCCTCCTGAACTTTACCTCGCTTGATACAACCCTCTCCATAAATCTCACATTTGCGCTCCAGGGCCCTCCAGGTCCAATGGTATTGTTCCGGCGAGAGTCTGCCGCTTCGAAGGAGCTTCTTTAGCGCTTCTATTCGATAGCGATCTATCCCTTTCCTGGCAGACAGCTGATCAGAATGGCCACCCCGCTTTATCACCAGGGACTCTGGTAGTAACTTCACTGGATACTCGACTGCAACCCGCAACCAAAGATCATAGTCCTCGGCCATGGGCAACCCTTCGTCAAAATAGCCCACCTTTTCAAAAAGCTCCCGACGTATCATCACTGCTGAAGGGCTTACCAGGCAGAGCTCCAAACTGCGCCGGAAAATATTCCCAGACGGTTTCTGGTGGTGTTTTTTGGGATTGACCCGGCGGCCATTTCGCCACCAGATCTCTTCTGTCTGACAAATATGAATCTCCGGGTTTTCTGTCATGTATGTATGTTGAATCTGTAATTTTGAGGGAAGCCACAGATCATCTGAATCCAGAAATGAAATCAGTGGAGCAGCGGAAAGCGTAAGACCTCGATTTCGCGCTGCGCTTACTCCCGCGTTCACCTGCTGATAGTATTTGAGACGCGAGCCGTAGGCAGAAAGTCTTTCCTCGGTTTCATCAGTAGAGCCGTCGTCAATTATGATAAGCTCAAAACCCGTCATGTCCTGAGCTAACACCGACTCCACAGCCTCAACCACCATGTCTGCGCGATTATAGGTGGGGATTATTACGGAGACTTTAGGAGACATGGAGCAAATGCCTAAAGTGAGCTAAAGTGCCTAAAATGCCTAAAATGAAATAAAGTCCGCAATCCGCAATCTCATATAAGTAGCCAGTAGTCAGTAGTCAGAATCCAGAAAAGACTGAATAGAGACCATCTTCTCGCCGCGTCTCCGTCTCACCCCATCTCCGTTTCATCCCGTTTTGCCTCCAACCTCAATCTTCGCTACCCCCTGACACCTGAAACCTGACACCTGATACATTTTCTTATACCCTATGCCCCATGCTCTATGCTCTATGCCACCAATCTCATATCTCTTACATGCCACTCCCCCAAACTTGATAGAGCACCGCCAGTCCCCCGGCAAGATAGAAGCTGTTTTCGACCAGGCTCTCAAAGCGAAGACTGCCCGGGCGCAATAACTCCCGTCTGTGTACCAAGAGGTAGAAGCTTATATAGAGGCAAACAATCAGCATCATGTAGCCGAAATCTGTAGCTAACCCGAGGAGTGGTGCCACCATGAGTGAGATGGCAAGACCTACAACCAAATAGACTAAGAGCCTTTTGGTACGCTTCTCTCCTATTACAATTGGCAGACTCTCTTCGCCAACCAGTCGGTCCCCTTGAATATCAACCAGGTCAAAAAGGGCCGAGCGTACAAAAACCAGAACAAAAACCACAATTAAGGCGTAGAGAGTTTGCAAACCCACAGGGGAACCTTCACGCAAACCTGGTAGCAGAGTAGCCACAACGCTCCAGCCGCCGGCTACGAAAATCGTCTTTGATGCGGGAATATCTTTGAGCTTGGCCACTCTTACAACCCTCAGCCATCTTTCCGGGAAGATTCGCACGCTGTAGAGGAGTCCGAGTCCGGTCATAGCCAGCAGCCCAAAGAAAGTGCTCTGGCTCTGGGCATTAGCGATAATGAGGGCGGCGATCACTCCACTCACACTGGTAAGA
>JASFGC010000402.1:0-3395 GCA_050123975.1 Syntrophobacterales bacterium
CCTGTGCTACCGGTGTCTTTGGTGGCTGCGGTTTTTCTTGAAAATACCGAGGAGTGGTTGAGTGAATTTGATGTGAAAGCTTATGTGCATCGCCTCATTGAGGAATTACAAGCGAAAGGAGCGCGCGTTTATCTCTCAAAGAAATCCGGTGAGCATACCATCAACACTGCATTGAACATGCTGAAGCTAAGACACTTGATTGTTGAATCAGAAGGGCTCCTCAGGGCTGACAGTGAATCGCTGGGCGTCTTAACCTATTACGCCAACGCCATCGACCATTGGCACCACCACCCGCCGAGCTCAACCCCTGAGGGTTAAAGGGCGTTTTCTATAATTCGGTCTATTTCTTCAGAAAGCCTTAAGAATATCTCCTCTTCATCTGCAATTCTTGAAGCTGCAGTTATTGCATCTACACCACCATAGCTGTATTCGTAGTGCGCATAGCCAGTTGTCATAAGTAATACTACATTGTTTTTATCTTCCAATCTGTCCAAAAAGCCCTTCATAGACCAATTAAAATCCTCACAACCAATACAGGTGTCCATGATGAGAATAGCGTCATAATCTTCCGGTCTGACATTCTCTAGTTTATTTATATTAACCACATCGATATTCCCACTATTGCTATACCTGGCAATAATTCTCTTGCGAATCTCGTCTTTGAAGCCGCTTGAATCACCGGCAATGATGAGATTGAATTTCGCGTTTTCAGTAGTGAATTGAGTTTCCCTTACATTCCGAGTGCAGGAGGCCAGGAATGCCAATGCGACTATGGCTAACGTCAAAATACATTGTTCTGATCGGATTCTCACAGATCGTGTCCCGTTGGAGTGCAGGTCGGTGGGCGGTCAAACATGCGTCAGCCTTGCGCCTGTAAAGCTTGATCCAAAGTGCCAGGTCAGAGTTGCATGGCTTTGCCGGTGAAGGAGGTTTCAGGTTTCAGTGTTCAGGTTTCAGCTTTTATGTTTCTTTTTCCTGACACCTGACACCCTGTGATTTGATGCTTGAGATTTCATAGACTCCACTACTCCACCAGACTGCCGCAAGGGGGGAAAGAGCATGCAAGTTTCATTGAGGGTCAGTCCAAAGCCGGCTTTTTTGGGCCCGGATTCTTTACTTCATCAAGTATGCTGTGAAACTGTCCCTTTGATCAGCTGGTAGTCATGGTCGGGGATGAAGGTGAAACGGACACCCATTGCATGGGATGGGTTGCCATTATTATAAGAGCTCTTGGACCATACTTTCTCTGCAGTGGTGAGAATGAGTTGGCGTTCATCGGGTTTAAACACCAGGCGAAAATTATCAAGTGGGCCCGGCGATTCAGAACAATGGATGAGCGTACCAAAGGGGCTGAGATTTTCGGTTCTACAGCTCACCAGACCATCATCAGTGACAATAGTTGCTGGCCAGGAGATTTCAACTCTGGGATGTTGACGTTTGTCTTTAGCCATGACCCCCTCCTTCCGGCGGCAAAAATAAGCCAGAGATCAAGTTCAAGGTGCTAGGGCTATTGGGGGAAAGACAAACGAGGATAGTGTCAGGCCCGTGATTGAACCCAACGAATAGAACAGCGCAGTGCTCATACTTTACCATAGAAGAGATTGGCATTGTCAAGAAAGAAAAATAACCTCAGGCTACGTGGGCTTTCTTTCGACCATCTGCCCATCCTCCACTTGAATGAGAGCCTCGTATCCTTCAACCTCCTCAGGAGATGAGATTTTCATGCGAAACTCATACGTGCCGCTCTTCAACTTTGGGTCTTCCAGCAGAACTCCCTGCACAACCAGGTAACATATTTTCTTGTGGATGGTTTTATTGGCACAATACACACTGTCGTTATATTGAAAGGAGATAATGTCTCCCTCTACGGCGTGTCCGATGTGAACCCTCATGATTAACCTCCAACGATTCAATTGCTTTCACTTGCTGCACTCCTTATTTGATCATATGTGTGGTGAAGAAAAAAGGGGCAGGCTCTTTTTTCCCGCGTCAGGATCGAAGGACGGTGAAGAGATATCTTCAGGATATGAGGTAAGGACTTGGTTTTTAAATGAACGTGTGTGGAGAGGGCTACGTGGTCGGACCAAGCTATCAGAGAACGATTCAACGAATCGACTAATTGACCCCACACCCCAATACTAGCCCAGATAATTCATGCATTATCCGGGCTCGCTTGGCCCGACCACTTAGACAAAACTGCAAAACGAAAGGGCGTTCCTGGTTCCAGATCAACTCTTTCCTATTCTGAACATCTTGGTGCCACAGGTTGGGCATACGCCTTGAGTTGCTGGTTTGCCATTCTTCATGGTTATGCTTTTGGCGTCTTGCATTTCTCTCTTGGCTCGGCATTTCATACAATAGGCTTGCATGGTTTCACCCCCTTTGGTTTCTGGAAAATGGTTCTATCCCACACCCCACATCTCGGCTCTCAATCCAGCCGGTCAAGGTATTACATATTGCAGCTCAATTTTCTTCGATTCCGTCAGATCGCCACCAGGATTTTCCACCTGCTTGCCTGTGGTTTTTCGAGCCCGGTGTTTGCTCTTTGAACCGTAAACAAAGTCACGTGGCATTGGCTTCTTGGTCTTGAGCAAGTTTCGAGCAATGAAGATTCTATGACCAGTTGAGAGGTTGTTTGGTTCTAGCCAGGGGTTGTCTTTGGCCAAAACCTTCCAGTTCTTCTGGGAACCTGTATACCATTTGGCTATAAGCGAGAGAGTTTCCCCTTCCCAGCGAACCTTGTGTTCGTAATACGATGTGTTTTTCCCTGCCGGCTTTACTTTAGCGGACTTGCTATCAGATTTAAAAGACGTCTTCATTTGTGCACATCCGCTGAAGATAAAGAGGATGGCTAAGCATACCAACCACTTAAACGTTACCGGCCACCCTGAGCACCTCATTTTAAGCCCTCCTTGCTTGCTATCTAGTGCAGTGAGATCAGGTGCACACCCCTTGTTTGCGGCTTCCGTGGCCCGCAGAAAGCCTATTTTCTGAGAAGGGGAGCCTGATGCTTGTTATTAACGCAAGTTATATGCCAGGCGGGTATACGAGATGCTCTCCAGAGGTGTGTCAATGGATAAAATAGGATTAGAGTAGATTAACTTTATAATATCACTAGAAAAGTTTTGATTTGGTTAGAATTATTTTTTTGAAAAAAAGAGCGGTTTTGGAAACGGTGAGCGTGTTGAAGGCCAGTATGGTGATCAAACTGGGTTCAAAGCTTCATTATTCTTAGAGATTCGAGTGCATACCTTTAAGCTTAAACTGAGGTTTCTCCCTACCAAATCACCCTAAGGCTTGGCGAATTTCGTTTTCGTGAATATGGGTATGCTCATAGGCCCAGCGAATGAATTTTTCGAGCTTGCCATGGCCATGAAAGGCATGCAGACCTTCAC
>JASFGC010000403.1:0-3393 GCA_050123975.1 Syntrophobacterales bacterium
CCTGGAGTTCCAAAATTATTCAAACCCATGAAATTGGCTCCTGGCGTGTAGATGTCCTCGACCCTGCAGGAACCGTGCTCAAAGAGCTCCAGTTTGAAATCACAGAGTAGGTTGGAATCTTAGGTTTAGAATCATTAGAGACCGGCCAGACTGTCTGACAAAAGCGGACAGCTGAGCCGGTCTTTTCTATTTCGGATTTCGGATTTAGAAGCAAGAATCCAGGAGTCAGAATCCAGAATTCACAAGAAAAGGAAGAAAGCAGATCTCTTGAGCTACCGGCTATTGGCTACTGTATTTTTTCGCTCTGCGCTCTGCGCTTAGCGCTATGCTGCTTCTCTCTTTCCAGTTATAATGATCTTACCTGTCAGAAACTCCGCATTTTTGCTTTCACAACCAGGAATGGAGAAGCTTTGAATCGGGACATGCAAACCGACGTTCTGGTGGTTGGTGCCGGCCCGGCAGGCTGCTTGGCTGCTGTGGAATTGGCCCGTCAAGGAGTCAATGTTCTGGTGGTAGAGCGCAGTCCATTTCCGAGAGAGAAGGTCTGCGGAGACGGTATTCTTGAGGATAGCCTGCAAGTTTTGGAAAGCGTCGGCCTGGACGCAGCGGTAAAAGAAAAGGCCCATCCTATCCGTAGCATTCTTTTTGTGGCGCCCAATGGGACAGAGTGTGAGCTGGAAGGAGATTTGTTCACCCTTCCACGGAAAGAGTTGGATGCGTTGCTCCTCGAGGAGGCCTGTAACCGAGGGGCCAACTTTGTGGGTGGTGTCACGATATCAGAGCCGCTGGTCCAGGATGGAACCTGTGTGGGAGCCGTAGGATTAGATCAGGAAGGACGCAAAATTAGTATTACTGCTCGGTTGGTGCTCCTGGCAACTGGTGCCAACGCCCGAATCCTGCGCGTGTTCGGGGTCCTGATCAATAGGAATCATAGTGCCATTGGTGTTCGGGGATATTTTCGTCTGACCGAGACAATAGATGAGAGCTCCATGGTCGTTATCTACGACCGACGCCTGCTCCCCGGCTACGGCTGGATGTTTCCTATGGGTCAGGGTATTTTCAACGTGGGCTGCGGTGTTTTCCTGGATGGCCGCAAGAAAATGGACCGTTTCGGCCAGAACCTGAGGAACTTCCATAAACATGTTCAACCACTATCCCGGCATCTACAAATGGCGGAGCAAATTGAGCCAATCAGAGCAGCCCCAATGCGCACAGGTTTTCAAGGTGCACGAGCCTGCGCTCCAGGGCTCCTTGTCCTGGGAGAGGCCCTCGGCCTTACGTTTCCCTTTATAGGCGAGGGGGTTAGCAGTGCCCTGGAAAGTGGACGGGTGGCTGCTTCTGTTGCCCTCGAGGCTCTTGACAGAAATGAATTTACCAGCCGGATTTTAGAGAATTACGAGAGAGATCTGCGGAAGAAGCTGGATGGGCGCCATCAAGGCTACCTGGCAGCGCAGAAATTGTTCCACTTCAAGTCATTCGCCAACCTTCTCATTACCAAGGCTGCTCGCAACTCGTCTGTACGGGGGGTGGCCAGGCAGATATTGCTCGGCCAAAGGGATCCTGAGGATGTCTTTTCTCTCCGTGGGATGTTGAGAGTTCTACTGTTGAGATAAAGGGCGCACGGCACAGGGCGCAAGGCACAAGGAAGAGCATTGCGGATTGCGGATTGCGAATTGCGGATTTAGAAATTATCACGTCTGACCTCAGTCCTCCGTCCTCTGTCATCTAATACCCGTTTCTCCGTTTCTCCGTTTCTCCGCGTCGTTCCGTGGTTCCTAGTTCTTAGTGTCTAGTTGAGACGGCTGCCCGCTGTCAGCTGCAATCTGCCTGCTGCCTTCTGTCCTCCGTCGTCTGTCCTCTAGTATGATCTAATCACCACCTCCCCCGGCTCTAAATCCATCTCCAACAGCTCAAGAGCGTCTCGCAGTACCTGCAACTGGATATCCCTGTCATGGGCTCGTCCCATGGGATGACCCAGCGAGAAACCCGGGTACAATGCCCGAGGTGGCTTGACCTTTTTGGTAATGGCCAAATTGAGGGAAATGGATACCGAAGAAATTCCCTCCTCTTCAAAGATGCGCTGGATCAATCCAACGGATTGATTACAGAGACCTCAGGTTGGGGTTAGGAAGGCTGCGTCCACCTCGTCGGCAATCAAAGCCGCAGCAACCTCCGGTGCAGTGATGTCGGTCAATGTCTTGAGGTGCTCTCCGGTAACATGTCCCATGAAGCTGAAAAATCTGGGGCCAATCGAGCCAATCATCCCCTGATCAAGCAACTGCCGCAGGGGTTCTATGGGCAGTACTAAATTGGGATCGGCAAGGGCATCGGCATGATTGTAGTAGTCATGGGTGATGGTCAGCTGCTCTAAGCCAATCTCTGAGCGGAGCTCTCGATAGGAGGGGTCACCCGTTTTGTCTGACATGTCAAAAGGCTTCTGGTCTCTGGTGTGGATGCCCCCTGTGGTAACCAGGACTATGCGGCTCTGTTCAAGAGGTTTTTTGAGAGGAGAGAAAGGGGTGGTGGTGTTGACCACCAGTTCTGCTCCCTTGGCATAAAGATCCACAAGCGAGGGAATCTTGGTGTAGACTTTGGCCAGGGTTTGGTTCTTCAGGCGTTTGAATTTACCCATAACGGCAAAGAATATAAGAGGTTTAGACCAGAAAGACAAGGAGAAGTAGTCAGGAGACAGGAGTCAGGAGACAGGAGTCAGGAGATAGGAGTCAGCAAAAAAGGGTATTACGTTCTTGATTTTTTATTCTGGCTTCTGAATTCTGGCTACTGGATTCTTTGGTTTTGGATGTGAGATGTGGGATGTGAAAATAAGGGATCAAAGGTGAGAAAAGAAGAAAGGGGATAAAGCCTAGCTTCCATCCCCTTCCTTCGTCCGTTCGTTACTTGAGTCGGATGTGTCCATAATTACCCCCTAATAATAACGGTTTTGCCATTGGGATCGATAATGCAACGTTTGAAGAACTCTTTCAAGGATTCCCCCAACTGGTCTCGATTGGAAAAGTAGTAATCCAGGACTCTTTTCTTCACATCGATCCGGTTCCTTCCCCTAATCGTTACGACTTTCATGGTAACCACCCCCTTTCATTGCGGATTGCGGAGTTCGGATTGCGGATTGCGGATTTAAAAAATGCTAAACAAAAACGAAATAAAAAACCCCGAGCCATAAGGTCTCGGGGCGTGTAGGCACAAGTCTGAAAGGACCCATCAGGGTCGTTCAGAAACAAACTTCAGACGTACCGAACCGAGCCCTCGATCTTGCTGGCTCATCTGAACAACAGCTAAGGTACAACTATTACTAGACGGATCGTCCAATCTCTTTTCCTGTTTGCAATTTAAATCACGTGCGCACCTCTATGTAATGCTAATTCTCGCTATTGT
>JASFGC010000404.1:0-3368 GCA_050123975.1 Syntrophobacterales bacterium
TGAGCAGACTAAATAGTCGTTATTCAATTTCAAGGAGTTAACGCATGATAGTGGGAGAACAGAAACCAGTTAAAGAGATACAGGAGACAATAGCGGGGTACAAGAAGCTTCTCATCTTGGGCTGCGGCACCTGTGTGAAAACCTGTTTTGCCGGAGGGGAAGACGAGGTAGCCACCCTGGCATCCGCTCTGCGTCTGGCCTTTAAGATGGAGGGCTCAGAGATAGAGATAGACGAGTTCACCGTCGAGCGCCAATGCGAGGACGAGTTCGTCCAGGAGGCGGCTCCCGCCATCGGTCGCAATGAAGCGGTGCTGTCTCTTGCCTGTGGTGCTGGTGTGCAGGCGATTGCCAGGAGGTTTGCCAAGACTCCCTCACTGCCGGGGGTCAACACCACCTTTCTTGGTACTCTGGAAAAGCAGGGCCTCTTCACCGAGGAGTGCGCCGGCTGCGGTGATTGCAAGCTCGCAATATTCGGCGGGGTTTGCCCTATAGCCCGCTGTGCCAAGAAACTATTGAATGGCCCCTGCGGAGGGTCCCAGGAAGGCAAATGCGAGGTGAGCCCTGAAACCGATTGCGCCTGGCAACTCATAATCGATCGGCTGAAAACTCTGGACCAACTTGACAATTTAAGAATCTATGTCGCTCCCGCCGATTGGCGCCCCAGCGGTGCGGGTGGACCGAGAAAATTAGTCAGAGAGGATCATGTGATATGAGTACGGAACCAGTGAGCAAACTGCAGCAGATCTTGTCACAAGGAGAGTTTGCCGTTACCGCTGAATGCGGTCCTCCTCGTGGAGCCGGTGCCGAGATAGTCCGCAAGAAGGGCGAACTCTTAAATGGCTATGTGGACGCGGTGAATGTCACTGACAATCAGACAGCAATCGTAAGAATGTCGAGCATAGCTGGATGCACTCATCTTCTCAACATTGGCTTGGAGCCAGTCTTACAAATGGTCACCAGAGACCGAAACCGGATTGCCCTGCAATCGGACATAATGGGTGCCTATTCTTTGGGCATTCGAAATGTCCTCTGCCTGTCGGGAGACCATCAGACCTTTGGCAGTCACCCGGATGCCTTGAATGTTTTCGATATTGACTCCATGCATCTACTCCGGACTGTGAAAACCATGCGGGAAGAGGGCAAAGATATGAGTGGATACGAGTTGCAGGATCCGCCCCGCATGTTTATTGGAGCTGCTGCCAATCCCTTTGCCGATCCCTTCGACTATCGAGTCATTCGGCTGGCAAAAAAGATCGACGCTGGTGCGAATTTCATTCAGACCCAGTGTGTCTACAATATGGATCGATTCAGGGAATGGATGAAGATGGCCCGAGAAGAAGGGCTCACAGAAAATGTCTACATCCTAGCCGGGGTGACGCCGATGAAATCCGCTGGGATGGCCAAATATATGGCAAAGAGGGTGGCAGGCATGGATGTGCCGGAGTTTATGATCGAGAGAATGGAGAAGGTTCCCAAAAAAAAGGCCGCTGCAGAGGGTATAAAGATCTGCCTGGAGACCATCGCCGAGGTGCGAGAGATTGAAGGCGTTCACGGTGTCCATATTATGGCTATTGAGTGGGAAGAAGTGGTCGGCGAAATCGTCGAAGCCGCCGGTCTCATGCCAAGACCCTAAGGGGATTGAAGATTGATGATTGTAGATTGCAGATTTTAAAAAACGATCCATCCTCAAATCTGCAATCTTAAATCTTAAATCTACAATTGAAATGGGAGTTTTGAATGCCCGAGAAGTATCACATCCATTTAGAGACAACTCCACCGCGGTTTCAACCGTTCGGTAAGTACTCCACCGTAGAATTTCGGGAAGACTGCGCCGGGAGCTGCAAGGAGTGCGTCAAGAAGAAATGCGTTTATGGCATTTTCGAAGACGACTATGTGCACGTGAGCTCCATGGAAGAGCCGGAATACCTCTATGCCTGTCAAAGTTGTTTTCGCTGTGTGCAGGAGTGCACCAAGGGAATCTTCTCCAGGGTTATTAATCCCGACTACCGCACTTTGGGTGACGACTACTGGCGCTCAGAGACCATCCATCGGCTCTGGTATCAGGCCCACACTGGCAAGATTCCGGTTTCGGGAGCAGGCTATCGAGGACCCTTTGTCGGCGAAGGGTTCGACTCCATGTGGACCGACATGTCGGAGATCGTGCGTCCCACGAGAGACGGCATCCACGGCCGTGAATATATCAACACCTGTATCGAGCTTTCCCGTCGGGCAACGAGACTGACATTCCATGAGGACATGTCCCTCGCCTCGGAGGTGTTTCCCATTCTGGAGGTGCCTATACCCGTGCTGTTCAAGCAGCCAAGCTTTGGAGTTCTGAGCGAAAACGTGTTGTTAGCAGCGGCCAGGGCGGCACACCTGCTGGGCGGCATGATGTTTATCCAGGCAGAGGACTACAGTGACAGTTTCGTACCTTACGCTGACAGCCTGGTGCCCTGTCTGACCAAAGCCAGCTACCAGGACTTCAGCGATCTTGTTCTCAAGAGCCGGATGGTGGAGCTGGCTTATGAGCCTGGCATCGAAAAAGAGTTCGCCAAGTTGCGCTCTTTGCGGCCCGACTTGATTATCGCGGTATCCATTCCGCTCAATGCCAAGGCAGCCTCCCGGACTCTCCATCTGGCGCAGACAGAGGTGGATACCCTCCGTCTCTATGCAGACGATCGTGGCAATGAGCTGGATGCGGAAAAACCTCGATTTCTGAAGGAGATGATAAGAGAGGTTCATCTCATTCTTGTTCAGAATTTCATTCGGCAGAAGATCAACCTAGTGTTCTCCGGCGGCATCGCCATGGCCGAACACATGGCCAAGGCAATTATCTGCGGGGCCGACGGTGTCACCGTGGACACTCCCCTGTTGATCGCCCTTGAGTGCTGGTTGTGTTACCGTTGCCTTGAGGACAAGTCCTGTCCCGTGGAACTTGAGGCCATAGACCCGGAATGGGGCAGTCAGCGGATCATGAATTTGATTGGCGCTTGGCGCAACCAGCTGATTGAGGTGATGGGTGCAATGGGCATTCGCGAGGCCCGAAGACTACGGGGTGAAGTGGGCCGATCCATGTTGTTCGAGGACTTGGAGAGGGAATGCTTCGGACCGATATTTGGTGAAAGAAAGGTATCTGGACTAGGATAAAACATGAAGACGAACCAAGCTAAGAAGCAACTAAAGGAAACCGTGGAGACCACGTCCCGGTTTCGCCATACCATTAGTAAGTACATCATCAGGAGAAACTCTCGCTGTATCTCCTGTGGTCGGTGCGCCGAGCTTTGCCCCTACGGGGTGCACCCCAGATACGACAATTACTCCAAGCCTTTGCGGCCGCAGTCGCATAAATGCATTGGTTTCAGCTGCAA
>JASFGC010000405.1:0-3356 GCA_050123975.1 Syntrophobacterales bacterium
CCTTGAAGGCAGGTGGTATGTTCGGGCGGTTCGTTCTGTGAAATGAAGATTAGTTGCTGATCAATGTTCCTTGATTTTATCGTTATCATGTAGACTCTCTTACCATATTCGTTGAAGTGTGCATTATATACTTTAATACATACTTTTTCGTTTGAGATCCTGTTGCCGCATATAGGGGGAAAAGATCCCAAATCACAAAGAGTGGGGTTTCAGGTTTCACTGTTCAGATTTCAGTTTTTTTGTTTTTCTTCCCTGACACCTGACACCCGACACCTGATACCCTGAGCTTTGGTGCTTGGAATTTCATAGGTGTCCACTACTCCACCACTCCATCACTCCAATACTCTATGTGCCTTTGACCCATGAGCAAACAAACTGTGCCTGTATTTCCGTCTCCGGCGAAGCAAGATGTGAGATGGGATCATTCTGACGAAGTGTGCTGAGCAGG
Source organism: Syntrophobacterales bacterium (assembly GCA_050123975.1). Classification (GTDB taxonomy): domain Bacteria; phylum Desulfobacterota; class Syntrophobacteria; order BM002; family BM002; genus BM002. The sequence goes on from JASFGC010000405.1 coordinate 449, forward strand.
TCCAGGGCGGCCTCCCCGACCGCCACACCGTGGCGAGCCAGATAGCAACCAACTGCAGTCCCTGTCCGTCCCCGACCTCCCCAACAGTGGAGATAAACGCAGGAATTCTGCTGAATTGCACCATCGATTTCATCCAGGATTGCAACCATCCCTGCAACAGTTGGAACATCAGTATCCCGTATGGGCATATGAACAAGTTTAATGGGAATGTCAACTTTGGCGGCAATGTTTTCTAACTGTTGTTCATAGGGTACGAATGTCTCACCGCTGAAATTGCGTTCATGTTCTTCCATGAGATTGATAACGTGGCGCACCCCGTGCTCAAGGAGTCCCTCAAGTTTTTTTTGGGCGGTTGAGGGATCCCGACTGCCAGGGTAGTATCCTGCGAGGAATTTTCCAGATACCACCCAGTAGGATCGAGGGAAGGGGACTGTCTGTTTTTTCATAGGTTATCACCAATGCCTTCATTGTCATTTAAGGTCATTAGGTCATTACGCTTCACTGTCATTCATTTTTAACTGTAATCGTGGCGTTAAAACAACTTAATGACGGCCGTCAGGCCGAGTGACGGGCGTAGCCCTCATGACAACGGAGCGCAAGTGCGCGAAGTGTAATGACTTGTGGTGTCTAGTTCTGTCCACTGGTAACTCTCAATCTTCTGCTAGCTTGTTGAACAGATGTGGCTTGCGGTCCTTGAGAAACGGCATGGAGGAACGAACCTCTGCTACCATGGCCGGATCAATGTCCGCGAGCAACAAGATTTCCCTGTCTTCGCCGTGAGCCAGGACCTGGCCGAGAGGATCGATAATGGCCGAGCCCCCGAGAAAAGTAAGATCGCCACCTTCCCCAACCCGATTCACTCCCACTAAAAAACACTGACTTTCCACAGCTCGGGCTCGAAGTAATAAGTCCCAGTGGGGGTGGCGAACAGCCGGCCAGGAAGCAATGACCAGGATGAGCCCACACTGGTCGACCACAGCGCGAAAAAGCTCGGGAAAGCGCAGGTCATAACATATGAAACAAGTAGCATTCATTTCTTCCAGTGTGAACACCACAGGCCAGTCGCCGGGGTCGTAATTTTCGTCTTCACCCAACAAAGCGATCTGATGAATCTTGGCGTAAAGCGCAAGATCGTTTCCATTGCGGTCAACAGCCAGAGACACGTTTTGTGGTCGACCATTGTCTCGCTCCAGGACAAAGCCACCAACAACCATCATGTCCAAGTCGCGGGCCAAGGTGCGCAAAAGAGTGGGCGTAGCTCCTTCCAAAGGTTCAGGCGTAATGGAGGTGTCCATTGAAAATCCGGTGGAAAACATCTCCGGAAAAACGAGCAGATCGGCACCCGCCTCCCTGGCTTGAGCCGCTATACGCTTGGCTTTATCGTGGTTAGCTTGTCGGTCCTGCCAAGCTATGTCCATCTGTGCCGCTGCCACTTTCATCTGAGCCACCTCCTAAGCCTGCATTATTCACAAAACGCTTGCTGCGACCGCTTCAGGATCTCAGATTTTACCGTCCGCTCTCTAGTTCTCACGAGCTTTTCAGCAAGTTTTCAATCCGCAGTCCGCAATCCACAATCCGCAATCGTCAACCCGCTAGTCCCTATATCATAACAATTAAAACCCTTACCACTCAAAAAGAGAAGCTTTTCTATTTAATAGATTCAAAACCCACCTGCTGCGCAGGTGGTATAGTAAAGCTGTGCTTGTACAGTGAGTATGCTGCGATGGTCTCCGGGAAGATGCCCGCGTAGCAAAATCCCCCTCGGTCCCCCTTTAGAAAAGGGGGAAGATAGTTGTTTGCCTATGATAAATCCAACTAAAGCCCCCCTTTTGTAAAGGGGGGTTGGGGGGATTTTGTTTACGGGCATGGCTTTCATCTGAGCACAGGCATTGTTATCTGTACAGCCCCCTACTTGACTCGCCATAGTCACGCTTTGGCGTGACGACGGCGGTTGGAGGCGCCACCCTTTCGGGTGGGCTCATGGACCAAAGCCGTCCCGGCGTCGGGAGGGATGCTTTACTCAAAGAAAGGCTGACATGGAGAATAGGGAGGTCATTTGTAATTGCGAAATGATAAATCCGCATTCCGCAATCTACAATAACCTCCCTCTTCCTTGACACGGTTAGCCAAGGTTGTTATGTGTTCGTTGTACGTTATTCGAGTAGCAGACTTTCAGCAGCGGTCGAGACGTCAAAACGTTGCGAACAAGGTGGTTGGAGTTAGGCTCGCTGGCCCGGGACCGATGGCAAGTAGACCAGCTGGATCATAAGGAAAGATTATGTTCAGAACGGATGATAATTACAACCTTTACTATGATGGGACAGCATCAAGAGATCAAGAGACTGCGTTTCAAGAGCTCATAGAAGAACACCGCTTGTCACCGGAATTTACAGAACTACTCAAGAGAGATTTTAATTTTAAAATCAACAATTCATACGATGACCACAAGAAACTTCTTTGGATTTTCTATAAGGTTTTTGGATCGTTCGCGATCACCATTTTTTTCGCCGAGGAAGAGCATCCATCCGGATGTGAGTATCAAGCGAGAGTGGATTATTTCGTCGATGAAAGTGGGAATTACGAGTACGAAATGAAAAATCACCTCTTTCGATATGATAACCACGGGATGTCGGCCGAATGCAAGGAAAGGGTTAAAAAGGGATCCACTGGTTTTGAGAAGGACCGTAAAGTAAGAGGAAACATGGGGGAAATGCAGTTGGAACCTTTCATAAGGAGCTTAACAGCCGGCGACTAAGAGGATAGTACGAACCCTAATGTTGCATACCTATACCGGTAAAAACCGCTGCGCTCGCGCGATAGCACGCCATCTGAGGCTGTGCTCACCTCGGACAAAATTTCACGTACGATAAAAGTACGCTTCATCCTCTCCGAGCCTGCGCGCGGCCAC
>JASFGC010000406.1:0-3352 GCA_050123975.1 Syntrophobacterales bacterium
ACTCCCCCGCTGTCACCTCAATGGCCGCCACACTGGGTTTGGCGAAAAAATTTTTTACCACTCCCACCTGCACGTCTGCCATGACCCTCACCTCCTTGCACATTTTAGATTGCAGATTGAAGACTTAAGATTACAAAATCTCAGGGCTGCAACTGGGCTCAATCTTAAATCTCAACCTTCTCATTATCTTGCTTGGGCCCTGGAACTGTCAAGAGCTCCAGTAATTGCTCCAGAGTGACAACTTCACCCGGCTCGACCAGCCCCCAGTGAGCGAGCATTTCTCCGAGGTCAGCAAGGGCTGGCACTTCCAGGCCAAGTTGCTCAACAAGCTTTTTTTCCTGCAAGAACCTGCCTGGAGAGTCATTGAAAACTAACGTACCCCTTTCTAAGGCAACCAGCCTCTCAGCCAAGAGAGCCTCTTCCAAGAGATGCGTGGTGTGCACCATTGTGCAGGACTCTTTCGCCTGGATGTCTTTCAAGAGGGTTAAAATTTCAGCTCGGCTCTGTCCCGCTACCATAGAGAGAGGATCGTCCAGCAGGAGACATCTTTTCTTCTGGGCCAGAGCACCAGCGAGGATCAGTCGCTGCTGCTCCCCTCCGGAGAGATGGTGGCTGAAATGTGTCGCCCGTTCCCAAAGACTCACCCAGCGCAGGGCCTCCTCCACCCGGACTTGAATGGTATCCGGAGCTAAGCCCATGTTTTCGAGACCAAAAGCTACATCCTCTGCCACCACCGGTGAAACAATCTGGTTTTCAGGATTGGCAAAAACACAGGCTGCAAGATGATTGAGTTCTCCTGCGGCAAGAACAGTACCGTTTATTTTGATCTCTCCGGCTTGGGGCTGCAGCAGACCCTTCATTAACTTCAGGAGCGTAGTCTTGCCGCTGCCTGAAGGACCCACTATCACCACCCACTCACCGGCAGTAATACTCAGATCGAAATCGGTAAATAGCGGTTGCTCAACGCCGTCCTGATAAGAGAAGGTTACTTGGTTGAACTCAATACTGACCATGCAGCAAGAATACTCCTATTTCGCCTAGATTCAAACGGTTTTGTCGAGCATAGTGATGGATACTAGCTATGTCATTGACTAATTCTTTGATTTAATGGTACTTTAGCCACGAATACACGTAACTGCAGAGGGTGTGCGAACATGGCCGACACCGTGAGATACAAAAAAGGGGCCACCATCATCCACGAAGGCACCACCGGCTCTAACGCCTATCTCATCCTTTCGGGCTCAGTGGAGGTCTACAAGAAAGTTGGGGATGAGAAGCTGGTACTGTCCAGATTAGTAAAGGGCAATATTTTCGGGGAAATGAGCCTGGTGGATGACAAACCCCGCTCCGCCACTATTGCAGCTCTGGAAGATACCGAAGTGAGAATCTTGAGCCGCGAGCGCTTTGAGTCCATGTTGGAGCAAAACCCTCGCGCCGTTATTCCGTTACTCAAACAGGTTTTTCAGCGCGTCAGATATTTGAACCAGATGGTAACGGCATTCTGTGGTCAAGCCAGTACCGGGACCGTGGAACTGGCGACGAAGCCTCTTCGCCTGACGGCCAAAACTGAAGAGGCTGAACAAGCCATACAAGGCAAAGAGATAGATATCAGCAAGATACCGTTTCAAATTGGCAGAACCTCCACGAGCAGCGTGTTCGGCTCCAATGATTTGAACCTAGAAGACAAAGAGCCATATCGAGTTTCTCGATGTCATTGCCTGATAACCATCGTGGATAACGACTATTATGTGGTTGATACGGTAAGCAGTCGTGGAACCGTGGTTGACAGTAGCAAGATCGGAGGTCGAGAAGAAGAGAAGCGAGTATTACTGGAAAGTGGAAAACATCGGATTATCCTGGGTGGCGAAGAGTCACCTTTTGTGTTCGATCTCGAAGTCCCTTAGGGAAAGGCTCAAGGCACGAGGTGCAGGGCACAAGGAAAAACAATAAAATAAAACTTATTCTCTCCTTATGCCTTGCGCCTTAAACCTTGTGCCTTGAACCCCTTCTCTCGTTAAGACCTCATTTCTCACACTTCCCTCATAAAAAGTGGTAATTTTTTTCCACTTTGTTACCTTTCCTTCCCAAAATAACCACGTATTTCTTGCACAAGATCTTCTTAACCATTCGGAATTATAAAATAATTTAGAATATCCTCTTTTGGCACGGTCTTTGTTTATCAAGACTTCACCAAGCATATCCACTCACAAAAAATAGTACGAGAAGGACGTATGAAATCACATAAAGCAAGGCGGCTTTCACTACGTGTTCCGGTAATAGGATGGGAAGCATATGTATCATCAAATAGCTCGGAAAACACACGAGCGAAAATTGCCAACGTCAGCGCGGACGGGGCTTATCTGATAACCAGAAGACAATATCAGCCAGCCTCAACGGTTGCTCTATCGATCAAATCTCCTATAATCTCTTTTTCCGTCACAGGAATGGTGGTTCGGAACGATCAATACGGTGTAGCAGTTCGTTTTCTCGATCACAGTAACTCAACCAGAAATTCTCTCTTGAAAATTATCTCTAAGTTATTGGCAGAAAAAAGGTCAAACATATCAGACGCGAAAGAGGCTCCACTACGCAGGAAAAGTCAAGCGAAGCTCAATGGTGATACAGGGCAAGAATCTTTCCGCGCCAGTGGACTGTTATCAACGCCATCGGGCAGCGCCGCCCCACGACAAAGAGAGAGAAAGAGCAATAGGCCATCAGAACAAGAATGTTTCTACACCACTGCCCTTATGGCCACAGAGCCTTGCAGTGAGGACTCACATTTGACAGAGAGTACTAGTCCCAGGTCAAAGGACAATAGTTTTGTAATTTGCTCAAGCCAAACTGGTAGCAATGAGTCATTGAAGGTTTTCTTGAGCCACTGTGGAACAACTACGGTGAAGTGCCCTTTGTGTGAGAAACGTCATCACACCAGGGTCCCTGAACATTTTCACAACAAACAGGTTCGGGCAAAATGTGAGTGCGGGCAGTCTTTTCCTGTTCTTTTCGACAGCCGAAAATATTTTCGCAAAAAGGTGCGGCTGCTTGGAGAGTACTGGGACACCTCCGGCATGCAGGACCTGATGACCGTAACAACGCTATCTATTTGCGGTGCAGGATTTGAAATAAGACGAAAAAACCTTCGTGTTCAAGAAGGAGAAACGATCCAGATAAAATTCTTGCTCAATAACCATGATAGGAGCTGGATTACATTAAATGCAGTGGTCAAACGGGTTACGGGCAATCAGGTAGGCGTGGAATTCACTGAGCTGAATGATCACCAGCGAAAGTGCATCGGATTTTATCTGATGCCCTGAAGTGGATACGATAGTGTGAAACTAAATCCCCCCTTCCC
>JASFGC010000407.1:0-3351 GCA_050123975.1 Syntrophobacterales bacterium
CCACATAGGGAACTTCGTCAAATTCATCAGCAGCTCGATTCATAATGGTCCGGCCGAACAGTTCGTTGTTCCAGTCAACCAGACGATGATTTGAACGGAAGTTGGCCTCAAGTTGCAGGCACCGCAAGGGAAAGAGATCCTGGCCTGGAATAGGTAATCCCTTCTTGGCTTCCAAAAAAAGGGAGACTTCTGCCTTACGGAAAGCATAGATGGACTGCTTGGGATCTCCCACCACGAAAAGGGTTCGGTCGGAATCTGGGAGCCAGCCACTGCAAAGATGCTGAAGTAAGAGCCATTGGCTCCGGCTGGTATCCTGAAATTCATCCACCAGCAAATGTTGGATCTTCCTGTCCAAGAATAACTGCAAATCGGTGGGGGTTGCCTGGTCGAATAATCTGAGTGCTGCCTGCTCAAGTTCAACATAGTCGAGGAGGTGGCGTTGACGGCAAGCTGAGCGATAGAGATGAAGCGCTTCTCCCACCACCAGAACAAGGTCATATAGAGCATCGAGGTCTGCCGTGCCCTCAGACACAGATGGCAGTGTCTTGAGGTCCTGCAAAAGGTGCAGGGTTTCTGCTGGGAGTTTCAGAATTGCCTCCGCCCATTTGCTTTTACTGAAACCACTGTAGAAGCCGGTCTTAGGTCCCACCTGTTTCCTGGGTTTGCCCTCAGTGGTGGTGAGAACTGAGGCTATCTCTTGCCATTTTTCAAGTTCTGTGGCTTCGGCCGGAGGGAGAGATCCCGGCAGGCGATTGCCGGCCGCCGCTCCATTTTTATGCAGGTGAGCAATGAAGTCGGGCCAGTTTTCACCCAAGAACGTTGATTCAAAAGAAAAACTGCATCTAGCCATGAGGACCTGGAGCAAACGTTCAAGTCTCTCAGTCAAAACCATTTCCAACTGCTGCCGGTCCGGATGGGAACCCATGAGAGTAAGAAGATCCTGGAGGAGATCGCGCCGTTCGATTAAATCAGCAAGTTGATCACGAAGGGCGAACCAATTGTTATTGAGTCGTAACAGTCTGTTTTCCACTGCGTGGCGTAAAAGATCCCTCCTCGGGCGCTGTAGCAATCCATGAATGGTGGCAGCAGCCACCTGGGTGCGCAGTTGTTGTTGTTCCTCATCAGACATGACTCGAGCACCGGGGGTTACCGAGGCTTCAATGGGAGCACGTTGCACCAAATAAAGACAGAAGCCATGAAAGGTCATGATTCGCAAGCCGTCGGGGGCTGCAAGTCGGTGAGCTGGTTGACGCTGGCTTGCACGCATCGCAGCTTGCAAAAGAGGTTCTTCTTGGGGATACCGTGGAGTGTCACCTGCCACCGCTCTGTTCAACAGGTTGCGGATACGCTCACGCATTTCCCCGGCCGCTTTATTGGTGAAGGTGAGGGCAAGGATTTCATGGGGATGATCCACCTCGGCGAGCAGCCCAAGAAAACGGCCTGTTAGTAGCCAGGTTTTACCTGAGCCTGCCGGAGCCTCCAGGTGGAAACTATGGCGGATGTCTAAGGCTTTATTTCTGGCTTTTTCGTCAGGTAGAGAATGCATTTGCCTGTGTCGGATGCCTGTCAAAAGTTGTCAGCGATCAGCTATCAGCTTTCAGCTTGAGTATTGATGTTTTTTCGGTCAATACGGGGACCAATCCAACAAAAACGATTGATCGTCATACCGGACGAGTTCGCCTGAGGCGGACGAGATCCGGTATCCAGGAAGTTCTTGTTTCTTCTGGATTCCGGATATCCGCCTACGGCGTATTCCGGAATGACGTTTTGATATAACAAGCTGTATAAATACTTCTTCGACAAAGTATTTTTCTTTTGCCTATCTCTCCTGAAAATTCTTCCTATGACAAATAGTTAGCAGGCCGCAATAATTACACTGTTGCTCTCGCTTCCTTTCCGATGCAGTGGGAATTGGATCAGCATCGAAGTATCCTTGCTGTAGCAGTTGACCAAGCTCAACCAGACGTTCCCTCCAGGTTTCTAGGAAGTGCTGCCAGCGCTCAGCGTCAGCTTGGAGTCGGTCTAGCTTGATGTCTTTTTCTGACTTGAGGGTTATGTAGCCTGCCTGAAAGGGGTATTCCTGGAGGGGAGGGTGGCCGGGAACTTCTACGAGGCCCTGTAGTAAAGCCAGCAAATAGGCAGGCAGCTGGGGTTCACTGAGATAGGTGAACACATCTGCCGAGTTCGGGCTGGAGCCACTCTTGTAGTCCCAGCACAAGAGACCGGTCTCAGGATGGAAATCGATGCGGTCAATACGACCACTGAGCGCGGTAGGCCAGCCTTCCACTCTCAAGCCTTTGAAAGGAATTTCTTCAGCCAGCCACCGCCAACCGGCAAGGTTGTGATTGATCTCTTCCTGAAACCACATTCTCAGGAGACCGAGTTTATCGCCCAATAAGCGACTCCGTTCCACTTGCCAGGGTGGGAGTGCAGCAACCTTGGTAAGAACTTTATCAACACATTTCTGGGCTGAGGGCAAAAACTGCTGCCACTCTAGATCCCCTTCCCGATACTGCGGTCTCAGCTTTCGCGTAATACAGGCTAGTATTTGATGAAGACTCTGGCCACGGTTCTCCGGGCGGAGACCTGCCATAGGTTCGGGCAATGGTTTCAGTCCGAGTAGTTCTTCAATCAGAAAGCGGAAGGGGCAATGGAAAGCCACAGCCAAACTACTTACTGAGAGCGAGTCGGGTAATTGGATGGCGACAGCAGAGGGTTTTTCATCTATCTCTTGCGAGTGCGGCTCGACGAAGCCCCTCCAGGCGGAACGCAACCAGGCTGCCCGAGCCCAAGCTGCATCTGGTTCGGTCCAAATACTTACCGTTTTTGACTGCCAGGGTGAAGGCCAGAAGGGAGTAGGAGATACTGGTTCACCGTCCACCTTTTCTGGTTTGGTGAGAATGATCTCAGGAGCTGCGGCCAGCAGATGCTGGAAGGCGGCGTGGGCAAACTCATATTGACTTTTTAGAGTGGCACCGAGTATTTGTCTGCGCTCATCTGTGTCCAAAAAAGGAAGTGGTCTTACCGGCTGTGGTAGGGCAGTTGAGGTCATCCCCAAGAGGAAGAGACGCTCAAAAGCAAGACCACGCGACTCAATGAGACCCATAATCTGGACACCAGCCTGCTCACTGGCTCCTCTCTGAAAGATTTCAACAGAGAGAGCCTGTCTGAGCCATGACTGAAAGGTGCGCGCATCCATGATCCAGGATCCAAGATCGTCAGCCAGGTTGTCGAGAACGGTCTGCAAGTGGTTCGAAGCAATACGATCGGATTCATTGGCGACTGATGGAAATTGGACAGAATTCCACAGTTTTTCGAGGGTCTTTTTCCATTCTGCAGCTGATAGGGAGA
>JASFGC010000408.1:0-3339 GCA_050123975.1 Syntrophobacterales bacterium
TACGGTCATAACCAAACCCCACCACCAACTCGTTCGCAATCGGCTTTTCGTGGTTAGTCGACCTCTTGATGCCTTGGTTGTTAGCATTGCCATGTCTCCTGATCAGTGGCTCAGGCACGATCTTGCGCGAGCTCGGCCAAACAAGCACCCAGCTTGAAAATGCTACAGCGAGCGCATTCCCCGCAGCGACTCGACTTGAGCTCGTCGACAAGTCTTGCTGCGGGGTTAGCGAGCGAACTACAATAAAATGGAATCACTTCCTTACATTTCGAAGATTCCCTGTCCGCCGCAGGCGGACTGCAGGGAGCTTCAAGGCATTCCTATGCAGAAGTTTTGGCAGTATAGACCAAAGCGTTCAAGTTTTACAATGCCGTAACCGGTTGGCAGGAAGCTCTTTAAAGATGAGAAGCAGCAAAAACGCTGGTTTCTCGGTGGATCTGATGCTATTATCCACGACATTTTCGTCTCGACACTTTGGGTCAAGATAGCTTGATCTTTCAAGATACTGGAGCTTTTGCTGGGTACAAAGCCCTTGGAGTAGTGGAGTAATGGAGTGATGGAACTTAAAAAAACGTAAATTTTAGGCTATTTCCAACACTCCATTACTCCACTGAACACCGATTGTTGTCAGACATAGGTTTGCACATGGCAAATACGTTGTCTCACGGAATTTATAAAGCTGATTCACTTTTGATGCTAACCGCTGTTATTTGGGGTGGCGCTTTTGTGGCTCAGAGGATGGGAATGGATCATGTGGGTCCGCTCACCTTCAATGGTGTACGGTTTGCACTCGGGGCTCTCACCTTGCTGCCGTTTGCTTTGCGGGGTGATAGAGCAACAGAAAAGGAGCAGTTCCCACGCCTGACCAACAAACAGGCTGTTCTTGGAGGTGGTTTAGCTGGGTTGATTCTCTTTGGTGGAGCTACTCTCCAGCAGGTGGGTCTGGTCTACACCACTGCGGGAAAGGCTGGCTTTATTACCGGCCTCTATGTGGTTATCGTGCCGCTTTTGGGAATGCTGTGGAGACAGTGGCCGGGCTGGGGCGGCTGGTTCGGAGCCACTATAGCTGCAGTTGGACTCTATTTTCTCAGCGTAACCGAGGAGTTTAACCTCGCTCCCGGAGATGCCTGGGTACTTGCAAGTGCCTTGTTGTTCGCAATGCACGTACTTCTCCTGGGATACCTTTCACCCAGGGTAGATGTATTAAAGCTTGCCTGTGCCCAGTATGTGATTTGTTGCTTATTAAGCCTGGTGGTGGCAGGGTTCCTGGAGACTATTACCGTTCATGGTTTGCGAGAGGCAACAATTCCCATTCTTTACGGGGGTGTGATGTCTGTCGGGGTGGCCTATACCCTACAGGTGGTGGCCCAGAAGGTCGCACCTCCGACTCATGCAGCGATCATACTGAGTCTTGAGGCGGTGTTTGCGGCTTTAGCCGGTTGGCTTATCCTTGGTGAAGTGCTCTCAACCCGTGGACTCCTCGGCTGCGGGTTGATGCTAGCAGGAATGATAGTGGCGCAACTTTGCCCCTGATTTCTATTCAGATAACCAGTAACAGGCCAAAAGAAGATTAAACCACGGAGACACGGAGGCCACGGAGGAGATGGAGTTTTCCCTGGCCGGGAGACGACGGCCAGGGAAAAGTGCCTCTGCCTTCGGCAGAAGCACTTTTGTTAATGACACCGCTGCCCACGGTGGCTGTATGTAAAGAACCTGCCCGAAGGGCTGAGTTCTTTTCTCCGCGCTTCGCTTGGAGTCCCACCCTTCGGGTGGGTTCCCGGTTTGCCCGATCGGAGGCCTGTCCCGCTGAGTAAGCGGGGCTCCCGATCGGGCAAAAATAAAGTTCACTCTGCGTTCTCTGTGCCTCTGTGGTTATTCAAAAAGAGATTCTGCATGGCAAGAATCAGTGACAAATGATAAATGTGAAATGCCAGATGTGAAATGATCAGGGTTTCTCTTTCAGAGCCAATGCGGCCAAGAATTCGAAAACCTCGACGCCTTGAAGATCTGCTGTTTCCTCACCCTGGGCGTATTGCAAGACCCAGGCAAGGTCTAAATCGCTCTGTGGAGAGATCGTTCCTTTTTTTAGGCCCAGCAAGAAACTTTCGTCGTTGAAAAAGATGGGATACTCAAAAGTTTTGGTGGCCCCACCGTTCGCCTTTGGTCTGGCAAAGACCACTATGTCATGCTCCAGAATTCCGAGAGATACTGGCTGGAAGTGCAGCAGTGTAAAAAATAAATCGAAGGATTCCTGGATTTGTTCCAGGGACTTTTCCTCCAGGCCCCGGCGCGCATCTTCCACCAACAACGCCAGATCATCACTCGTGTAGCTCAGATCCAGCCGTGCCAGAGCATTGTTGTACAATTGATTCAGTGATTCCTTGCCTTTGCTTACTATTACGTCTTTGTCATCCATAATTCTCTTGATATTTTTGATGCTGAATATCTCCTTCCACACCGGACTCTTCCGCAGGGCTACGTCAGCCACGGTGGTGTGGTAAATGGGAAGCTCGTTGTCGAACACCAGAACCTCCATGATCTCTCCCTCTAAAGGGCGCACATAGATATCCAGGTCCCGTACCTTGTTGTGCTCAAGATCTGTCATCTCCAGGAGTTCCTGCGTGCGTCCTTTGTCCAACCTTCTCTGTCCAGGAGTCTCGCGAATAGTTGCAGTAAGCTTTCGCAGAAGTTCGTCAAGGTATATTTTCGCTTTGAGATTTTCTTTGAAAGACATGATAGTGGTCTCCTATTGATCACACAGATATTAATGTATCAAACCTGTCAGCTGCTAGGATCTTATAATAGCAGGAATTGTCAGTAGTTTATTCAAATATTTGCAGGCGCCTACAACAATGTTGGACTTTCCCGATTGAACTGGTATCCTTCAGCAGGCAGCAGGCAGCAGGCAGCAGGCAGCAGGCAGCAGGCAGCAGGCAGCTAGTTTGTTGGAGGTTGGAGGAGTGCTTCGCTTGAGGTTGGAGGCAAAGCGGAATGACGCGGAGAAGGGGTGAAACGGAGAAACGGCGAGAAAGGCGCTCACAAATAGACTTCACCGTGTCTCCGTCTCTCCCCGTCTCAGTGTCGTCCTGCTGGCTCTTGCCTCCTGCCTCCTTGCGCTATGCTCCATGCGATTTGGCCTGGCCCTGAGGACCAGGTTTTCTAAGGCTAAGTACTATGCGAAAGATAGGACGTTTGAAGAATATCATACAGGAGTATGCTTGGGGATCAAAGACAGCTATTCCTGAGCTTCTTGGTCAACCAGTACCGGCGGAAAAACCACAAGCAGAACTCTGGATGGGAGCCCACCCGAAAGCTCCATCCCAGGTTCTTACCGATGGT
>JASFGC010000409.1:0-3324 GCA_050123975.1 Syntrophobacterales bacterium
TAGACACAACGGTCGAATCAAATGGCCGGGATTTAATCAGAAAAGGTTGGTCCGGCAGCGACCCTGTCGGTGAAAGAATAGCTGCCAGTCGAATACAATTTCAAAGCCTGGGGAAAATTGAACCTGTGAAATTGCCAAAGAAGAGAATGCCCAAGAAAAGATCGTAAACGGTAAACAGTAAGCAGTAAGCGGTAAAAAAACAAAGAATCCAGGAGACAGTAGCCAGTAGTTAGGTTTCAGGTGTCGGGTGTCAGGTGTCAGGGGAACGAAACAGAAAATCTGAAATCTCATATATCTCAAATCCACAATGTCTCCGCGTCATACCGCGGTGCCTAGTTCTTAGTTCCTAGTTGTCTTCTGGTCCTCTATCGTCTCTCGTTGGGCCTTGCGCCTCTCCTCAATCCCACATCTGTTATTCATATTTATGTTCATATTGATTATCCCACTCTATGTGTTTCTTTGCTGCACTCAATTCTTTTTGGATGTCTTCATTTCCAACCTTCATGACCACCGGAGCATCAGCTGGACATATTTGATCTCCTTTGTGCACGTGGGCCATTCTGATCTGACCAGTCTCATCAGCGCGGTAAGAAGGCTGAGAGGTCAAATAGTTGTAAGGAAAAAAAGGAAACCTATGCCAAGGGAGCATATAGATTGTAAAATGCTTGCCATCCTCACTGTAGTCAGAGCGAAACTTTGATCGGTCTCCGCTATAACTTCCAAAGACTCGGTAATCCTCATTGAGGTTGGGAAAGCGCATCTGTCCTGATACGGTTTGCTCGACCTCGGCATAAGCGAGGTGATAGGCCGCAAGCTGTCTAAGTGTTTCCACTTTTGAACTGTCTTCTTTAACATAGTTCGGCCAGTACGCGACGAATGCGGCGCCCATCCCACCAAGGAAAAATGACACACAGACAAGGAGAACTCCGGAGGGTATCAAGCGATAAGGTTTTGCATTGACCAGATGTTCAGGCTTCTTCGTGCTCCTAAGTGAGACGAATCCCCAGTTGAGCATACAAAATCCTCTGAATACCGCGATACACATAAAAATTAAGGCAACAAGAGCACCAAGTCCCTCACTCATGCCGGAGAAGAAGATAGCTAGCACTGCTCCAGCCACAGCGAAAAATTTCACTGAGTATGACTGCTTTCCTGCAAGACGAGCCAGCACTGCATATGCGCCGCCAGCTAAAGATAGAAAAATCATAATAGGAAGTATCGAGATCTCGGCAAGCATAATATGTGGTCCTGGGGGATTATTTGCCACGGCAGGACTTGCCGAAAGGAGTGAAATAAACAGGGTGATGAACAGTACCTTCTTTGCTTTCATTTCACTCCTACCTCCCATGAAAAGAGCCAATCATGTAAAGGCATAAATTCTTGCCGCTGAAACCGAAGCAAACCAGGTTCACCGGAATCCAAAGAATAGTTTGAGGATGTGATTTTAACCCCCTGTGGCAGCAATCTGTACAAGCCTCTCACAAGAGGTCGACGCCAAGACTCCGTCGTTGTCAGGATATAGCGTGCGTTCTTTTCTGGAGCATGTTGATAGTACTGGATCAGGATCTTAGATCGCTCACCAGCCGCAAGGGTGAGATTCAAGACGTATCTACCAAGTACAGAACGAATCGGGATGGGCTTCTCTGTCGGGTATAGTTTTTTTGCAGAAATGAGAATTGGCTGGGGATGGCTTTCACCTACCGGGAGAGGGAGCAGGAAACCCTGAACTACCGGGAATGGAAATGGATTCTCATAAATATAATATCCATTGACCCTAACATGATCTTGATAGACATGAATATCAATCTGCTCCTCGGTAAAACGGGCAATCGGACGAAGGCCTACTAAGAATGGGAAAACAAGGCAAAACAACAGTAGATAGAGGCATGGCCGACAAGAATGATGCGAAAAAAATGGAATTCTCACTCCTTTTCTCCTTCATCGTAGGAGTTTTTTATCACTACAGTGATTATCTCTGTGCTAGACACGCAAACTTCTGCAAAATCAGGGCCAGAAGCCAGGAGTCAGTAATTAGGTTTCAGGTGTCAGCAGTAAACGGTAAATCTTTATCGAGAAACGAGTATCCAGTATCCAGCATCGAGCTTTTAAATCCGTATTCCGCAATCCGCAATCCGCAATTTTAGATCTGCAATCTCCAATCTAAAATCTTCAATCTACTCCATGCCTCTTAGGCATGAATTTTGCTCAGATAGTTTTTTACACAGCAAGAAAACTGCGTCGCTTTATGGTGAACAATGATAATCAATCAATCACAACTCAATATTGTTCGCGCAGGAAGCTACATTACCTATAGTAGTCTAAAGGAGATTGGCAACAGGATTTTGGAGTCTTTCCCTGGCATTATCGTTCGCTATGATTTGATCCATGAAGATATGCCTTTCGTAGACAATATTGATGCTCTCTTGCTCACAATGATACTGGATGAAGGAATTGGTGGGCACACGCTTGGCATTACTGACGCCAATCTGAAAACCAGGGATAGCGACGAGTTTTATAGCGGTATTTTCGGGGGCAAGAATCCCAAGAACAACGTCGCTGTTGTTTCCACAAGAAAATTGGGCCCAGAGAAAATAAGCTCTAATGAAGAGTATGATTTGTTTATCAGCAGAACCTCAAAGGTTTCCGTGCATGAAGTGGGTCACAACCTCGGTTTAACAGATCATGCTTCCTATAAGACGGCGACTGATGGTTCCTTATGTCCCATGAGCAGAGGTGAAATCAATCGGTTTGGATTTAAAGGATATGTAACCGCCATCATCGACGGCAGGGGTTTTGATTTCTGTGACGAGTGCACGGACTTTCTTAGCCGTGTCTATGACACGTGAGATGCTCTGCACTGAACGATTCAAATATCAGGGATACGGGGGCAGAAAATGTTTTTACGAAGAATTTTACTGGGATCTTTTGTTGTTGCCGCAACAGTAATCATGCTCACCGGCGCCAGCTCCTGGGCAGATGCGAGCGATGTGAACCCGGAGCTTTACGGTAACTGGGATGGAGTGGAAGCCAAGACTGTGGGAATGACAGGACGAATTACTTTTACCATCAAAGAGAACGAGATAATCAACACCTGCACGTGCTATTTCCCAGGGTATCAAGTCACTGTCCAAGCCTCCTCTCCCGCGGTGATCACCGCCACTGAGATCCGAGTTCTGGAGGCGAGGAGCGAGATGAAAGAGTACAGCCCTGGATTTATGCAGTGTCGCGCCTCAATCAAAAAGGAAACTATGTATTACCAATTGATTGACGGCAAGCTTATCCTTGCTGAATCTCCATCAGGTGAGGCATTGGCCCTCTCGAGGT
>JASFGC010000410.1:0-3314 GCA_050123975.1 Syntrophobacterales bacterium
GAGACTCGATCTGTTGTAACGGTTCGGCCATTTCAGAGAAAAACGCCCCACCCATGCCGGCGATCATTTTCGCCTGGTTGTTGCCCTTGACTGAGGGGTGTTGCTGGATTTTCTCTGTCCATTCCTTACCCAGATCTTTCGGTAAGTGTATCGCCAGAACTGCCAGGTCCCCATCTGATTCGAGTGAAGCTGCGAAACCAGCAACTTGAGACTTTTTGATCGCTGCCTTGGCTTGCA
The DNA here is from genome assembly GCA_050123975.1 of Syntrophobacterales bacterium. Lineage (GTDB taxonomy): Bacteria > Desulfobacterota > Syntrophobacteria > BM002 > BM002 > BM002. The sequence goes on from JASFGC010000410.1 coordinate 238, forward strand.
CACCGGTTTTGAAGAGGGACCTAGGGACCAGAACAGCTCCGTCGTCAACCAGCCAGAGCCGATAAAGATCCACTGGAACTTTGTTTTTTTCTGCGTCAGTGATAGCTTCCTTTTTAACCTTGTAACTACCGTTTTTTTGGAGCTCTAGAAATGGCTGGAGAGGACCTGAGCCGCCAAGAAAACTCTTCAATTTCGCCCCCTCGCCACCTCGCAGCAATGCCACCGGCAAAGTGATGTGAACCGGATCAGGGTAAAGGTAAAATTCCATCCTCTGCAGCTGCAAGGACTCCAAGGTACTTACGGTCATTGTATATCTAAGATTTTTCTGCTCCTCGGGTGTCCGTTTTTTGAGAGCCTCGAGCATTAAGGGCACATTCACCTTCAGGCAAAGAAATGGTTTTTTTGCCATCCTCGCACTTTTCGACGAAGCTTTTTTGGCAGCAACGAGCGGTTTTTCAGCAGCTTCCTGCTTCCAGACCATTAACTGGTCTATTTGCACCAGATCGAGAGCCAGGGCAACGGTAATCAGAGCGATTACAAAGGCAGCTGCAGCAGTCAAAAACATCCATCTCCGCTTACGGTAAGCTGATCCGTCTTGTGGACGCATCCCGGATGCCTTGGTTGAGGGAACCTCAGCATGTTGCTGGAGATAATCTTGCTTGCTTGACACTGCCTCAGGTGTGAGTTTCTCCGCCACTCTCAGATCCAATGGAAAAACATGCCCACACCCTGTGCATCTTGCTGATGACATGGTTGGGGGTACCTTATTGGGATCGACCCTGTATGTCCTCTGACAGTTTGGACAGGTGACTCTCATGGTTTCGTCTCCCTCTGTGCAAGTAGCCAATGGTCTCGACCCCGATTAGCCTAGCAACTCTTGGGCCAATTGTGAGTAAGCGTTGGGTAGATTGCGGATTGCGGGTGGAATGCCGATTTAAAAACTCGATGCTGGATGCCCGATGCTCGATAAAGACTTACCTTTTACCACTGCCACCTGAAACCTGCTTGCCACGCCGTAGTTCAACAGAGCGTAGGCGGGACACCTGAAACCTCAATTCTTACTCCTGTCTCCTGACTCCTGGCTCCTGAATTCTTTTTTACCGCTTACTGCTTACTTTATTAGCAATTATTATGATATCCTTCTGCTGTTCACTCGTAAGCACTTTGTTTGATTTCAAAGCAGTTGTTGAAATGAAAAAGGGAATGACAGAACTCACCGACGCTCAGATCGAAGAACTGCTGCGGAGTTATTTCACAAAAGTATTGGAAGAAGATAAAAGAGATAGAGATATCGGGAAAAAAAGTTGGACAGCCGAGGAGGGGTTGGATGACCATGTTGATGAAATGGCCCATCTACAGCATTACTGTCGCATGGAGCTAGCGATCGGCAATTACAGTCGGGCAACAGGAGCCGTCGACCGTCTGCTGGCTGAGAAGGGATTAGAGCTGGATCGAGACGGTTTGAGTTACAAGAAAGTATGCCGTGGCATGATGCAGGTTATGATTAATCATCTCGAGATCGACATGAGGCGTACTCGCCTTGACTATTCCTTAGACGATCTGCCATTTCCCTTAAAATAGGGTATGTTCACAATAATGATAAGCAAGGCAGTACGAGGTTGGGCGTCACGATCTCACCTTGTTTATGAGATCCTCGAAAAATTGGAAAGCCTGTGGAGTGGCCCAGTCTATTGGGCCAATGATTTTCTGATCAACAATTCCTTCTTTGTCTATGATGAAGCTTTCCGGTACTCCAGTTAACCCGTAGAGTGTCCTGATATCCTCTTTGGAATCCAACAGAACAGGGAAGGTCAGATTCATTGTTTGCACAAAAGGGGCTACCGCTTCGCGTCCTGTAGAGTCTATACTTACAGCGAGGATGTTGAAATTTTCACCTTTGAATCTTTCATACAGTTTCTGCATGGAAGGCATTTCCTGCCGGCACGGGGGACACCAGGTGGCCCAGATGTTGATTATAACCACCTTGCCTCTGTGCTCAGAAAGACTGACTTGCTGACCATTGAGATCTGGGAAGGCAAAGTTGGGAGCTGGAAATCCCACTTGAATCTGTCTTGTGGATCTTACGGATGAATCTCTCTCGCTCCCCAAGAAAAGGATGAGCAAAGAAGCGACAATAAAGACAAACAGAATCGTCAATGATAGCTTTAAACTTGGTCCTGGTCGGGTCTCTGTAGTATTCACTGTTGTTACCTCTAACTTTCTGGTCACGGCACTTCACTTTACAGTCTGGATATGTCAAAGTCAAAGTATCTCTCATCTACGATTCTAGATTGCAGATTGAGCTCTATGCAGTATGTTGGAATAGCTAAGAGCGAGTTCGTTGAAAAAAAGGGAAACGGGTCATGGCGGAGGTATGTTGGAAAGACATTATCTGGACAGGCGCAGACAAAGAACTGGGCATTAAAGAGGTTCTCACAGTCCTCAAGGGTTACGGCCCTCTGGAAGTGCTCCACTTTGAAAATCCCAGTAAGTACAAAGGCAAGCTAAGTGTGTGGCTTGACGAGCAGGGGCGCAAGCACATCAGCCTTTTTCATCTGGAAGTACTCGGCGAGAAGCGCAGGGGTTTGGGCCGGGAAATGATACGGTGCCTCAGGAAAATATTCGGCGGCGATGTCTATGTCCAGGACCCAGGAGAAATCCCAGTGGCTCAGGATATGGCAGGCGGCATCCACGTGCAAGAGCCAAACCGGGAAAGTGCTCTGTTCTGGATAAAGATGTTTGAGGAAAAGCTCATCCAGTCAGTGGAGGGAGATCTCATGGACCTGAATGAAGACAGCACCTCAGAAGAACTGGAAATCGTCAAGAGAAAATTCTTGGATGACCCAGACGAATAATAGGGTCCCAACCTCCCTTAGTGTACGGAAAATAAAAGACAAGTTATGATTGTCAGGACAGCCACACAAGAAGACTTCGCCAAAATTATAGAAATTGAAAAGCTCTCATTTCCGACTGCATGGGATTACGACTTTCTGGAAAAGATTTCAAAAGATATATTTCTTGTCTTTGACGGAAAAGAAGTCTGTGGCTACCTAATCGCCGGCTGCTGCCATAGAAAT
>JASFGC010000411.1:0-3306 GCA_050123975.1 Syntrophobacterales bacterium
ACCCAGGGGGTGGGGACTCCGAAGGAGAAATTACAAACAAATCTCAAATTCCAATACTGGTCCTCCGGACTCCCCGCCCTGCGGGCGGGTCCCCAGTTTCAATGACCAAAACAGGTTTGGGATTTGGAATTTTGGTCATTGTGATTTGTTTGATATTTGTAATTTGTGATTTGGAATTTCTATTCCTCCAGTACTACACTACTCAAATACTACCTAGGCACCATCGTGGGCTTGGCCTACCTGCATAGCCTGAGCCAGAGGGCGGCAGCCACACCCCATATGGCGTTAAAGAAGAGCACCAGCACTGGAGTCATATTCCCCAGAGCGAGCCCGAACATACCCTGGTTGGCTTTCATAGGAAAAATGATGAAGAACATCACCAGGGAGGGCCCCAGGCTGTATAAAAGGCCGCGACTTATCACTGAGCTGCGCATTATGGGCAGCAAAAACAGAAATCCCCATATCCCACCCCAGACAATACGAGGATAAAGCCAGGCAGGGGTCAGTTGAGGGGCAATCTTAACTCCCAGGGCTGCACTGATTCCCAGTTGGCCAAAGTTCCAAACCACGAGACCATTTAACACTCCCCCCACACATCCCGCTACAAAAACCAAGGAAATGGTTCGGAAGATATTGGTCATAGTAAGCTCCGCATTGTCCGTGGTCCGTGGTCCGTAGTCCGCTGCAAATCCTACCGTTTATAATCGCAGATCCACTTGCGAGCAGCGATACTATAGGGTAGTCTTTTCTAAAATTTTAGGCATTTTAGACACTTTAGTACATTTTAGGCACTCAAGGCAATGGACAACGAACATTACTTGAACCTTTCATCCGCTCCCACTTCCGCTGCTTTCTCTGCCTTGCCGGCGAGCCAGCCAATTCGTTCCACCTCTCTGGAGTCAAATTCCGGCACGTATGGCTTGATATCCAGCAAGGGGGTGGAGTCGGCAATATCGAGGTCTTCGATGTGAAGTGTACACCCCTCGATTTCCACAAGCCGCACAACCGAGATTCCGATAGCATTGGGTCGCCTGGGCGCTCTGGTGGCGAAGACTCCTCGCAGAGAATCATCCAAATAGGGCTTCACCGTCAACGAGTAGCCTTGGGAGAGATGGAAATGATAGAGAAGAAAAATGTGCGAAAACCCATCTAGATCTTTCAAACCATCACCATACTCAGGGCTTACCTCTACGGTGCCGGCCACTCCCCGGGCTCCAGGAGGCTGAATGGGCATCCCTTTTGTCTGTTTGAAGGGCGAATGAATGACACCAATAGGACGATATCTGATTTCTTGCATAGGTTACCTCTTATCGCTCTTTGTGATCGAAGGCACTCTCCGGCCCGGAGGGAGCTTACTCTGACAGAGAGAGTAAAGAATCCGGACCCAAAGGACTTGGCTTTGCACTGCCCCTTGATGCAAAGCGCCAAGCGCAGAGCGCAAAGCGTGTGGTAAACAGTAAAAGGTCAACGATAAACGGATCATGCGATCGCTCTCCGACTGTTCACCGTTTACCATTTACCGTTCACTTCTTTTTTTCGCTATGCGCTATGCTCTATGCGATCTTACCTGGCCCTAGGGACCAGGTTTTCAATGTTGAATAAACGGGAATCCCCTTTACCCTTCGTAGGCGGCTAGTTTGCGAATACCATATCGCATCGGCAGCCAGACTGCAGCAATATTGACCAGCACCAGGAGGATGATGGAGCCGCCAACATACAGCCACTGGAAGAAACTGAGGGAATGGTGACGGGCCTGGGCCATGAACAGGATGTATACGGGCCCCGCCTCCAGAATAACCACCAGTGCTATGAAGCCCATAGCCAGGATCATGTAGAGCAGCCCGCCAAAACCTGTGGCAACTTGAGTTATGTTCTCGGCCTTAAAGTTTGGGAACACAGCGCCCATGCCTACTCCAAGAGCGGTGATGCCAAAAACCATAGAGAAAATGGTGATGGGTGCCAGCCACCGCATCAAAGCACTCACTTGAAGCAATTCGTTGGTGGCGATGGTCAGGATCATACCAAGGAGCAGCAAAGGCGTTAGATAAAAAAGGAATTTGCTCCACAGTAACCGCCTCATACTCATCGGAGCACTCTGCATGATCCAGAATGAAAAGCCTTCTCCGCTCACCGCCGTGAACACGAAACGTACACCGACAGAGGCCAGAACAAATCCGGCTAACCCCACATTGAGAAAGGCTATGAGATTTTGCAGATAAAACGTGGGCACCTTAACACTGTCCAGAGGCAAAACACTGTAATTGTAAAGATAGAGCACAATCAAAGCCAAAATCAGGAGCAACTGTGACCACTGGGTATTGTCGCGGAAGAAAAACTTCAGATCTTTTCCCATGAGAGTAAGAGTCTGAGATCGACGTTGTTTTCTTGGTCTGAGTTGTTTGGGAAGCAGAGCGAGAAATCTGCCAGCCACCAGACGTCCGCTTTCCTGGGACTTGGACCAGCCCTCCGGATAAATCCACATCGCCACAAATGCACATATCACCAAACTGGCCAAACCGTTCACCCACAAAAATCCCTGGTAAAAACCACTGGAGATAGTTGAAGGTTTCAGAAGAGGCCAAATCGCCTCACTGGCCCAACTGCTGGGCAGATAAGGTGAAGCCGGAGCACTGAGTGCTCGAAAATAAGTGATTACACTAGCGAAAGCGTCTGGGTCCACCAACCTTTCTGGTCGCGTAAACCGGAAGAGAAAGAAAAGGAGAATGATCACCAAAAGGGAGAGCAGAAAAAGTATATCCCTGGTGCGTTGGGCTGGAAAGACCTGTACCAATATCATGGTGAGGGTTATTCCCAGAGCCGCTGCCAGGATCAAGTAGGGAATCATCACACTGACAAGACCGAGATAATAGACTAGGGACGCCTGATAGACAAGTCCGTAAGCTGTAAAGATAGGAATGCCAAAAAGCAGTACCATCCATGAACTTTCAACCAAGGTATCCAGAAAACGAGCCGCAAAAATTTCTCCTGTGGAAACCGGGGTAGCGTGAATGATTTCTAAATCCTGGGAAAGAAAAAATGTATTGAGAGCCACGAGCACGTTACTGAAGATCAATAAACCGAAAAAGGTAAGATACACCATGGTGAGAAGCTTGTAGGCCAGCAGGTCGCCAAATTCTTCCACAGCCTGAAAATAGCGAAGCACCCGGTAGAATATCACATATATTCCGACCCAGAAGCCAGCAGCCACGGCCAACAGAGAACCTGCTTTGATCAAAGATCGGCGGCCGCCAAAAGATAAATCATTTCTGAAACCCCACCAGCGCGGGGCCAGTAAAGTCCATACAT
>JASFGC010000412.1:0-3300 GCA_050123975.1 Syntrophobacterales bacterium
AATGTGGGCAAAGAAGATATAGCTTCATATTTTCAACAACTCAGTCGTATTCAACCACAGGAAGCTCAGATCTATTCCATTGACCGGCCCGTTCCCAAGGCGCAGATCAGGCTTGTTCCTCCTAAGAGACTTGAACAGATTGCTTTGCAAGGGCAAAAAGAGACCGGAGTCAAGATAAAATCCTTTTACCTACGCTAGCTCGGATATTTCATGAATCGATTGCTTTCCCGAATTCTTTCTCTTGTTGGACTCTTTTTGTTGTTGGGTGGGATTTTGTTATCATCAGGTCGGGTTTCTTCGCAAGAGATCGGCCGGCATAGTTCAGCTGAGTCCACTGCTCCGACTGTTACAAACTCTACTCTACCCGCGCTTTCCTATCCTGCTCCAGTTGTAGGCTATCGGGTCGTTAACACCTATCCTCATGACCCGAGAGCCTTCACCCAGGGATTAGTTTTTGCGGACGGCATCCTCTATGAGGGCACGGGTCTCCGCGGTCAGTCTAGCCTGAGAAAGGTTGACCTAGAAACTGGGAATATCCTTCGGGTCCGGCAACTCGCAGCCCATTTTTTCGGTGAAGGCATCACAATTTACGGTAACCGAATCATTCAATTGACCTGGCGAGCCAAGGTAGGTTTTGTCTACGATATCCAAACGTTTCAATTATTGGACACATTTACTTATCCCACCGAGGGCTGGGGTATTACCCATGACGGCAGGTCCCTTATTATGAGTGACGGCACCTCAACACTACACTTTCTAGACCCTCAGACCTTTCAGGAGGTCCACCAGCTTGAAGTCCATACCAAAAACGGTCCCCTGTCCAGACTTAACGAATTGGAATACGTTCAAGGAGAGATCTACGCCAATGTTTGGAAAACAGACCGCATTGCACGCATCTCTCCTGAGACAGGTGAAGTGGTGGGATGGATAGATCTGGAAGGACTGCTCAGACTGGAAGATCGCCATCGCAGGATTGACGTCCTCAATGGCATTGCCTATGACGTTAAAAATGATCGCTTGTTCGTAACCGGAAAACTGTGGCCGAAACTCTTTGAGATTGAATTGGTTGCGCCAGAAAAGTAAAGAATCCGGACCCAAAGGACCCGATCTCATGGTTTCAGGTGTCGGGTGTCAGGTGTCAGGAAAGAAAAACAAAAAACTGAAACCTGAAACCTCTTCTACCGGCAAAGCCATTCAGCCCTGACCCGGCCCTTAGCATAAGTTCTACTATGATGAGATGAAGAGGCCAATTGCCAGCAACACCGGCGTCAAAATGATTATTACCACATTCCTGCCCATGTAGGGTATCAGCCTGTCCACATCATTGGCAAACCTGGCAACACCTTTGACCGTTGGCACTGCGATGACAATTGAGCCAAGGGCCAAAAAACCCGTCAGCGGCAGGCTACCGGTGATATAACCAAAGATGATCGCTAGATAAGCGCCTACAAGAAACATCACGTATAATCTGACGCTGGACTCTCTGCCGATGGCGATGGGGAAATGGTGCCTGCCCACCCCCTTGTCCGCTTCTACATCTGGAAACTGGTTGAGCAGCAACAGATTGCTTACCAGGAAAAACGGAACCAGTGATGCCACAAATGAGGCCCAGGAATATGAACCACTCAAAGCAAAGTCAGTGCCCATTACCATCAAAGGACCGAAGCCTAATCCAGGAGCGATTAAGCAAAAAAAAGGGTTTTTCGTTATCCACTTTGTATAGGCGACAATGGTTACAATACCGAGGAGTCCTACTGGCAAAAGCCACAGCCCTCTGACAGAGAGAAAATATATGCCCACAATTACTATAACAACGAGGCTGATAAGACCTGTTATGAGTGCCACGTGGGCTTTGTCTGGATTCTTCGGTAGAGTTCCGCTCCCCCCACTGAAGGGGGTGGGTTGGGTGTTGAAATCAAGACCGCTGGTAAAATCATGATATTCATTCAAAGCATTAACGCTTATGTGTGATGCCACCGCCCCCACGAAGGCCAGGGCCAAATAATGGAGATCGATTTCAGCTCCAGACCAGGCTGCGGTTGCGGCACCCAGCATTACACATGCCGGAGTAAGAATGAGAAAGGGTAACCGCATGGGGCCAAATATCACTGCGCTGCAGGTACTACTCATCGAAATAGAACTCCCTTGAGAAGGGACACTTGAATCTGTATCCCCATAGAGGCTGTCATCATGCCAGTTTTGCTACTCCCTTGCAAGGATATGAAAAGGTTTTGAACGACACATAAATACATCCGAGTGCACTGCAACCTGAAGAATGGATATGGTTCCTTATCTGAAAGAAAAATCAGAAAAATCCTCTTGACACTGGGGAAGGAATCTTTTACAAAAGGAACCATAGAGACCGACCGGTCGGTTTCTATGGTCATTCAAGAGTAAAAACAGATGACTCTGAAAGAAAAAATCATCCAAGAATCCTCGAGACTGTTTTCAGCAAAAGGGTTTTCCAGCACCTCTATTAACGAAATCCTTGAGGTAGTGGGTGCCTCCAAAGGCGGACTGTACAATCATTTTAGGACCAAGGAAGAGCTGTTTTCCGCTGTGCTGAGCGAATCACGCAAGATCTGGCGGGAGAAGAATCTTGCCGGATTGGACGAGATTGAGAATCCGTTAGAGAAAATCACGAAACTTCTGGAAAACTATAGAGATCGCTACCTGATTGGTTCAGGGAATCTTCCGGGAGGCTGTATTTTCGTCAGAGTCTCAGTAGAGTCGGCAGAACTGGGCGATCAGTGGCCCCACATAGCGGATGAGATCAATCAAGGATTTGAGCGGTTTAAATCTATGATTAAAGGATTCTTGAACCAAGCAAGAGACGCCGGTCAACTGAGAGATGCAACCAATACTGAGGATGTTGCCGAGATGATCTTTTCAGGCATGCTGGGTGCCTCGGTCATGTACGGTATGGACAGATCCACTGCAAACCTGGAACGAACTATCGATTCACTTCTTGAGTATGTTCACAGTTTGGCCGTCTAGAAATCCTTGGCTTTGACGAAACAAAGGGAACGGCTCAAGGCACAGGGCACAAGGCAAAAACAATGACAGAAAACTAATTCTCTCCTTATGCCTTGCGCCTTACGCCTGACGCCATACCTATTAAGACGACAACGCCATTGAACTCTGACTTGGCCCTGAGGAATAAGTTTTCGATTTTGAATAAAACAAAGAAAGGAGAAGCACAGATGAAAGCAGTAGTTTACGAAGAGTATGCTCCGGATGATGATTTTAAGCGAATCCTGCAGGTAAAAGATGTAGAGGATCCAAAACCAAAACCAAACG
>JASFGC010000413.1:0-3294 GCA_050123975.1 Syntrophobacterales bacterium
TCGAACCAACAGGATCGTGAATCAGTATGCTGATTCTGAGATCATAGAAGCGCAGATTTTCTTCCTGCGGGAGTTAACAAGCGCTGTTTCTGGGCACCCTGCCCTTTACGCTTGGAATTTGGGCAACCAACCTTCTCTATGGTCAATTCCCCCAGATGAATTCTCGACAGAACTCTGGCTGCAAGCAATGACTGAGACTCTCAAGGAGCGAGACGACACCATACCGATAACCCTGGGGCTGAATGTAAACGACCTCGCCGAGAGCGGCGGCCTCAAACCGCGACTGGTCGCTCAGTATCTGAACTTTCTCACTATTCACATTCCGCCGCGCCGGGTACCATGGGCAAAAGATTTTCCAGATGCTGTGCTTCCGCCCTTTCTCGGGTGTATTGTTGGATGGTTGGGAAATCTGCCTGTATTCGTTCAGGATTTCGGTGTGCCCACCGAGCCTGTTTTGCCCACATCTGATAAACGCGAATTTAAACCTGGCGCGGATCTTGTCTTGGTAAGCGAGGAGGACTCAGCCCAAATAACGGCACAAATATTGAACCGGTTGAGGAGGTTCAAGATGGTGGGGGGATTTTGGAAGACCTACGGAGATTATCACCCCTCCATTTGGGACTGGCCTCCCCTCGACAAGAGGGTAAGCGAGCGCTTTTGCGGCCTTATGCGTTCTGACGGCAGTTTAAAACCTGCAGCTTCGGTGTTCGAGACCAGGCCAAGCGAACCAAAAGAGGATGAGGTTTTTGGTGAATGGCTGGATCTGCCGAAGGAAGATTTTTACCAGGATCCAAGGCAGCAATTGAGTAGGCTTTATCGACGTTTTCGAGAGTATTATTCTTTTGACTGAAAGGGAAAAAATGCAGAAATGTCTTGTTACTGGTGGCGCGGGATTTATCGGCTCTAATCTTGCCGAGCGTTTGCTAGATGATGGCGTGCAAGTTCGGGTTCTGGACAACCTTACTACAGGATTCATGGAGAATCTGGAACCATTTCTAGGGGACATAGAGTTTAAGCAAGGAGACGTGCGGGATTTAGAAACGCTTCAGGAAGTTATGGATGGAGTGGAGGTGGTGTTTCATCAGGCCGCAGTGGTCTCAGTGCCTCAATCTGTAGAGGACCCTATCGAGGCCGCAATGGTAAACGATCTCGGCACACTCTATGTATTTGAAGCGGCTCGCCGGACTGGCGTTCGGAGGGTAGTGTTCGCCAGTTCCTGCGCCGTCTATGGAAATCTACCCCACCTTCCCAAAAAAGAAACCATGGAAACCAGGCCCCTGAGCCCTTACGCTGCCGGCAAGTTGCACGGGGAGACCTACGCCTTTCTCTACAGTGATTTGTATGGTCTCGAGACCGTTTGTCTGAGATATTTCAATGTCTACGGTCCCAAACAGGACCCTACCTCGCCCTATTCGGGAGTGATATCGATTTTTCTAGATAGAGCTGTCCAGGGAGAACTACCCACCATCTTCGGAGATGGGGAACAATTCCGGGACTTTGTATATGCAGCAGATGTAGTTCAGGCAAATCTGTTGGCTGCTTACCGGGACAACATAGCCGGCGCAGTTATCAATATAGGGACTGGCAGTTCTGTGACCGTTAATGGTCTGTGGGAAACCATCTCCCAGTTTGCTGGAGTGGAGGGTGAGCCTGAAAGAGCAGAGGAAAGACCTGGAGACATTCGAGAGTCTGTTGCCGACATCTCGCTGGCCCGAGATCTTCTGACCTACGAACCTCAATACAGTCTCGAGGAGGGACTGGAGCTGACCTGGGAGTGGTACCGGGAGCGCATAGAGCATGGCGCATAGAGCATGGGGTATTAAAGCTGGCAGCTAGCAACTGGCAGCAGGCAGCAATTTTTAATTGGCATTGAAAGTTTTTAGCTGTCAGCTGCAAGCTGTCCGTTGCCGGCTAAAAAGCCTTGAGCCTTGTGCCCTGTGCCTTGCGCCTAGTTTTTTAGAGATTGTGGATTTCAATTGGTTCCACTGCTTCTGGGAGCTCGAAGCCAAAGACTTTAGAATAAAAGTAAAGTTCGCTGTCCAGGGCGCGTTTGATGGTCTCAGCTCGGCGAAAGCCATGCTGTTCGCCTTCAAACGGGACGTAAGCCACAGTCAAACCCTTCGCTTGCAGAGCAGACACCATCATCTCGGCCTGATTCGGTGGAACCACCTCATCTTCGAGTCCCTGGAAAAGTATAAGCGGACAGGAAAGCAAATCAGTAAAATGGATTGGTGAACGTTGACGATAAGCGTCTTGCCTTTCCGGATAGGGTCCAACGAGTCGGTCCAGGTAGCGAGCTTCGAACTTGTGGGTTTCCTTTGCCAGGGCCTCGAGGTCACTGATTCCATAATAGCTGGCGCCAGCCTTGAAGATGTTACGAAAGGTGAGAGCACAGAGAGTGGTGTAGCCGCCGGCGCTACTGCCGCGGATGGCCAAGCGCTTGCTGTCAACCCTTCCCTGCTCCGCCAAATAGCGTGCGCCATTGGCGCAATCGTCCACGTCCACTATTCCCCATTGTCCTTCTAAACGCTGCCGATAAGAACGTCCGTAGCCACTGCTGCCTCCGTAGTTTACATCCAGTACTGCAAAGCCCCGACTCGTCCAAAACTGGATCTCCCAGGCTAAAGCGGTTGAGGTAGCAGCAGTGGGGCCACCGTGGATTTTGACCAGAAGCGGCGGCTGTTCCCCGTCTGGTGGTTGGTAGTCACAATTCTGAGGTGAATAGAAGAAAGCGTGTGAATTTTTTCCGTTTTCTGTAGGAAATTCAATGGCTTCTGGAATGGAAAGATAACCCTCGTCTACGGTGAGGTCGCTGGCAAGCCGGAGCGTTTGAAACTCCATGTTATGAAGGTCCAGCCGAACGATGGAGGGCGTCTGTTTGGGGGAGCCGGCGCAGAAGACCACCTGTCCCGGTGAAGCGCGCAGATTCCATATTTCAGTGTACGCTGTTGCGATTTCTTTGAATTCTCCGGTGCTACAATCAAGACTGGCCAAGGACCAGGTTCCCTTGCTGGTGTAGGCGCACATAATCCGATCGGCAGACTCAAAACCATACGTTGACATAGAAAACAACCACTGGGGCCTACCGAATTCAAACTCTTTTAAACACACCGGTTCCACCTGGTTTTCCTGGTAACGGTACAAGTTCCACCATTCGGTCCGATCAGAGGTGAAGTAGAGGACGCCCTCAGGTGACCACTCCGGCTGGAATACGGATTCATTGACGTCACCTGCTATTTTTTGGGGGTTTTCCACCGAACCATCGGCCTGAATTTCACCCACCCATAGTTCAGT
>JASFGC010000414.1:0-3288 GCA_050123975.1 Syntrophobacterales bacterium
ACCCTGTACCCTGTACCCTGAACCCTCAATCACTTGTGATTTGTTATTTCTACTATAAGTTCCTCACGCTCCATGCCTCTGTTTCGTTTTTGGCTTGTCCCCCAATTTTATATCCGAAGCTTTTCGAAGAAAAGCTGCAAAGCAGCATCCCGGGTCTTTTCAGTTATGGATACCAGTGAAACATCATCTCTTTTCTTGATGGATTGGATGAAGCGGTCCCCCTTTATGGCAACTGAACCAATAACCAGATTATCTGAAGAGAGCACCTTGGTGAGTGTCTCTTTGAAAAGTCGAGAGAAACATTCCATTTTGCCAATCTCATCAATTACCACGATCTGATCCGGCGCAGAGGGAATCATGGAAGGCACTGCAATCTGGTCTAGATCCTCGAGATTCACTCCGTACTTACCCACCCTGAATGTACTCCGTATGCTCTGATGGGCCAACACCCCGGTTTTTCCTTGAAGTGTGGTTATGGAAAAACCCACCCGTCTCCCTTTCTCCCTGAGTTCTTGGGTGAAAAATCCGGTTGCCGGCCTGCTGATACTCTGGGCCACCTTTTCTATTAAGGTTGATTTGCCCGAGCGGGGTGGCCCGGTAACGAGAATATTAGTAACTGGCACGTAGACTCTCCTGAATGTAGTCTTCTCAGAATATTAGGCAAAAAGATAGGATGAAAGTCAATCTGATAATGATTAGAGTTAATGAGCAGGTCAGAGGTCAGGGGTTATAGGTCATGTATAATGATAAATCTGAAATTGCAGCAGTGCCTAGTGAATAGTTCCTAGTGCCTAGTAAGATGAAGGAGGTGTGCTATGAGAGGAAAATGGCTGATATTAACTATGTTGTTCGCTCTGGTTACCTTTGGCGCAGCCACAGTGGGGGCGCACTGTGAGATTCCCTGTGGCATCTACGATGATCAGCTGCGAACGGATCTCATTGCAGAGCATGCAACCACTATTGAAAAGTCGATGAAAAAAATTGTGGAGTTGAGCAAGCAAAATCCCGTAAACTACAATCAGCTCGTTCGCTGGATTTCAAATAAGGAAAAGCACGCCGATGAGATCCAGCACATTGTCACCCAATACTTCATGACCCAACGCATTAAGCCTGATGCCAAGAAGTACTCGGAGAAACTGGCTGTCTTGCATAAAATGCTAATCTATGCCATGAAGTGCAAACAGAGCACCGATGTTGTTCACGTTAACACTTTACGCTCACTTACGAAGGAGTTTGAAATTCTTTATTTCGGCCACTCCCACAAGTAGTGGCCCGGGGTCTGGGATGCTGATGCGATGGCCCTTTCTTTTCGTCTCATCCCCTGGGAGGAATGAAATCGTCTGATGGACTCAAAACTGGAGAATCTTCTGGCTGATAAGAAGAATCTGGAGCGGATTCTCGATAGCCTCATGGAAGGCATCATCGCTCACGACAAGGAAAGGCGAATCCTTTTCTTCAATAGAGCCGCTGAGAAAATAACCGGATATCACCGGTCGGAGGTCTTGGGTAGGGACTGCCACGACGCCTTTGGGGCACCGTTTTGCGGTGGGCGCTGCTCCTTTTGTGGTGAGCCGCCCAATTCCTGGACAAATGTCTACTATCCCGTCAACCTCGTCACCAAAGAGGGCAGTTCTCGGCGGATTGAGATGTCGGTTGCCGGTATGACTGATGAAACCGGCTGTTTCACTGGTGTCCTCGCTGCCTTCCGAGATGTAACCGATTTGGTTGGGCTGCAGATCAGGCTTGGCCAGATTACCAGCTTTGCCGGCATTATTGGTCAGGATCACAAGATGCTTCATATTTTTGAGCAGATCAGGGAATTGGCCACCAACGACTACCCCGTTTATCTCTCGGGGGAGACCGGCACGGGCAAAGAGATGGTGGCGGCTGCCATTCACAATGAGAGCCAACGGGGTGGGGGGCCATTTGTTCCCATTAACTGTGGTGCCCTGCCGGAGGGTGTACTTGAAAGCGAACTTTTTGGCCATGTCAAAGGTGCATTCTCTGGTGCAATCCGGGACAAAAAAGGACGCTTTGAGTTGGCAGATGGGGGGACCATATTTTTGGATGAGGTAGTAGATCTAACCAAGAGCATGCAGATGAAACTCCTTCGCGTCCTCCAGGAAGGGACCTTCGAGCGTGTAGGTGGGGAAGAGACGGTTTCTGTGGACGTGAGAGTAATCAGTGCTGCCAACCGCGACCTGAAGCGTGAGGTGGAACGGAAGAATTTCCGTGAAGATCTCTACTATCGACTGAACGTGGTGCCCGTTGTGTTGCCGCCACTTCGCGAGCGTAAGAATGACATTCCTTTGCTTGCTGAGGAATTTCTGAGACAAGCGGGCGAAGAAGGGCAAAAAACGGCTGGTCTTTCCAAAAAAGCCCTCTCCATTATGATGGACTATCCCTGGCCAGGGAATGTACGAGAACTCCAGAACGCCCTCCACTATGCTTTGGTGAAATGTAAAGGCAGACTGATCCGGCCGGAGGACTTACCGATGGAATTGAAAAGCGGAAGGGCTTCACGCCGAGGACCGACGCGCAAACTCAACCCGGAAATGGTACAGGCCGCCTTGGACCGAACCGGCGGTAACAAGGCCAAGGCAGCACGGCATTTGGGCGTCGGCCGCGCCACCCTTTATCGATTTCTCGAAGAATTTCCAGATGTCTCATGAGACACTTGTGTCTCAAAAGTAAATTTGGTACACTCCCTCGAATCCCTCCTGCCTTTGTGTAAATAATATTAATGATTATAATTGCTTATGATCGAAAATTTTGTTCAACTCCACAAGTGTCTCATAGATGTCTCAAATAACCCGCGTAGAGGACACGGTGGTTTGCGCTCCTGTATTTTTGTAAATAATTGACATAATTCGATTTAATTGACTTGTTATCAATGTGTCTCATCTTGGCACGAATCTTGGGTTTCTATTCTGAAAAATAGCGACTCATCAGAGAAACGGAAACAGGAGGCATACGGACAACAAATATTGAAGACACGGCAAAATACCCATAGAAGACCCCTGAAGAAAGGAGCTAAAATGGCAAAGCCGGAAGAAATGTACCAGTGTCAAACTGTCAACTGCGGTTGTTTTTATGACCCGGACCGAGGGGACCGAAGGGGTAAGATCCCCAAAGGAACTCAGTTTGAACATGTACCGGAGGATTGGAAGTGTCCGGCCTGTGGTGCCGGGAAAAAGATGTTTAGACCGCTAGCAGGCCCAGGTTCCGTTGCTGAAGAGGATTCTTAATATTTTCTGTTAAAATATTTATAGGAAAGTTAATAATTTT
>JASFGC010000415.1:0-3271 GCA_050123975.1 Syntrophobacterales bacterium
GTCGTGAGTTGGCGCCTCTCAGGCCGGCAGCCGATGCCATTGTGGTGGATTCTAGCAATTTACAGGTTGAAGAGGTGGTGCAGCTCATGCTCGGGCACATCGAAAAGCAGCGGATAGCATGAAGCGAATTGCTTTCTAACGTTGAAGCATAAAGGTGAGATGAGCTGTACTACCCAGTAACTATGCAGGGAAATGGTTTGTAATTCACTATTGTTTCTGTTATACAGGTACAACCTTTCACTCGGGATCTTTATTAACAAACCGAGTGGAATTGAAAGAGGACCAGGAAAAAAGGGTTAGACCCTAAAGTTCGAATGCACTGTTAGGGTAAAGAAAGATCAAATTAGGCATGGGGGTAATCGGTTCATGGTAAAAAAAGAACAAAACCATCAAGAAGAAAGTGTGGAAACGACTGAGGAGCAAGCAGGTCAGCCAAAAGAGGTCGAGGCGACCGCTGGAGAAGAGGCTGAGGTCCAGGAGATTGCAGAGGAAACCGCGGAAGCTGCACCTGAGAAGGAAGATCAGCCAGAAGAGATCGAGGCGACCGCTGGAGAAGAGGCTGAGGTCCAGGAGATTGCAGAGGAAACCGTGGAAGCTGCACCTGAGAAGGAAGATCAGCCAGAAGAGATCGAGGCGACCGCTGAAGAAGAGGCTGAGGCCCAAGAGGTCGCAGAGGAAACCGCAGAAACTGTAGCGGAGAAGGAAGATCTCAAGCAAGAAACGGTGACTTCAGTGGAGCAGCTAGAGGATCAAGACCAGATGCTCACGGAGGAATCCTTTCAGGCGCTTTATGAAGAAAGCCTCAAAAGCATCAAGGAAGGCGAGGTAGTGCGCGGTAGCATTATCCAGGTGACCGACGATTTTATAATGGTGGATATAGGCTACAAGTCTGAAGGTCAGATACCCGCCACTGAATTCAAAGATGAAGAGGGCAAGATAACTGCCAAGGTCGGTGACGAGGTTGATGTTCTTCTGGAACATCACGAGGACGAAAACGGCGAAATTGTCCTTTCCAAAGAAAAGGCCGCCAAGATAAAGGTATGGGACGATATTAGCAGCATCTATAAAGAAGACGGGGTCATTGAAGGCCGGATTGTTTCCAAGGTCAAAGGTGGACTCTCCGTCGACATTGGTGTGCAAGCTTTCCTGCCTGGGTCCCAGGTGGATCTTCGGCCGGTCCGCAATCTTGACAGTCTCATTGGCCAGCAGTTTGAGTTCAAGATTTTGAAATATAACAAGAAAAGGCGTAACGTAGTACTCTCACGCAGGGTACTACTGGAGAAAGAAAGAGAGACATTAAAAACTGATACTTTGGCGAAACTGGAAGAGGGGAAAGTCCTTGAGGGTATTGTAAAAAACATCACCGAGTACGGCGTGTTTGTGGATCTCGGTGGAATTGATGGTCTGCTGCACATCACGGACATGAGTTGGGGTCGCGTTGGGCACCCGTCAGAGATGTGTTCCATCGGCGATACCATCGATGTCATGGTATTGAGCTTTGATCCCGAAAAAGAACGGGTTTCTTTGGGTCTAAAACAGCTATCAGAAGATCCATGGAATACAGTTGACGAGAGATATCCAGTGAGTCACCGGGTAACGGGGCGCGTTGTCAGTCTGACTGATTATGGCGCTTTTGTGGAACTTGAGCCGGGTATAGAAGGACTGATTCATGTTTCCGAGATGTCCTGGACCGCAAAGATTCGCCATCCATCAAAGGTCGTATCCCAGGGCGACATGGTGGAAGCAGTGGTTCTCAATCTGAACAAAGAAAACAAACGGATTAGCCTGGGTATGAAACAGGTGGAGCCCAACCCATGGGACGTCATCGGAGAGAAGTATCCAGTGGGCACCACTATTCAGGGAAAGATCAAGAATATTACTGACTTTGGACTTTTCATTGGTATCGATGAAGGCATAGATGGTTTGGTACACATCTCAGATCTTTCCTGGACCAAACGCATTAAACACCCTTCAGAGCTTTTCAAGAAGGGAGAAGAGGTACAGGCTATCGTCCTCAATATTGATAAAGAAAATGAGCGTTTTTCTCTCGGGGTAAAACAACTGAGCCCGGATCCTTGGGAAGAAATCCCGGAGCGATATCCAGTTGGAAACTCTGTTGTCGGCACAGTGACCAACGTAACAGATTTTGGTCTTTTCGTCGAAATAGAGGAGGGAATTGAGGGGTTAGTTCACGTCTCTGAAATTAGCAAAGAAAAAATCAAGACCCCTGTCGGACTTTTTCAAGAGGGTCAGGAGGTAACCGCCAAGGTAGTCAATATCGGCAAAGAAGAGCGCAAGATAGGGCTTTCTCTCAAGAGATTAGACGAGGAAGAAGAAAAGACCCAGTACTATGAGTATGTAGATAGCCCCAAGGCGGCAACTTCAAATCTTGGCCAGCTGTTGAAGGAAGAGTTGGAAGGACGGACCGATAAGTTCCTAGGGGGGGATGACAAGGAATAAGTAGTTTCCATCCAGGGTGTCTGTTCGGACACCGGCCGGATCCAGATTAGGGAGGCAGTAAGGTGCGCAAACGTTCCGTCTTTCTGGCGGCGAGCGTTTTAATCTTGATCTTCGTTGTCATCTTTGGCAGCATTGCTTGGTTTTCGTACCTGCGTGGCGGTGATGCAGGACTGATGTTCGGCGAAAAAGTCGCAGTCTTAGAAGTGAAAGGCGTCATAGCCGACTCCCAGCCAACCATAGAGCAACTAGCCACATTCAGAAAAGATTCCTCTGTAAAAGCTGTGGTGGTACGGATTGAGTCTCCCGGCGGTGGTGTGAGTCCTTCGCAAGAACTCTACCAGGAAATAGGCCGGACAGGACGAGAGAAACCGGTGGTGGTTTCCATGGGTTCTATTGCCGCTTCCGGCGGTTACTATATTGCCTCTGCAGCCCAAAAGATCTATGCCAATCCAGGTACCATAACCGGTAGCATCGGGGTCATTCTTCAGTTTACCAATTTCGAGGAACTCCTCAACAAGATCGGCTTTCGAATGGAGATTGTAAAAAGCGGTGAATTCAAGGACGTGGGGAATCCAGCCCGGGAGATGACTTCCGAAGAACGCGCCTATCTGCAGACAATGATTGACAATGTCCACCAGCAATTTGTTCGGGATGTGGCGCGAGGACGGCGCATGCAAGAAGAGGAAGTCCATGAAGTCGCCGACGGTCGCATTTTTACTGGGGAACAAGCCAAAGAGCTGGGACTGGTGGATGAACTGGGGAATCTGAGGGACGCAATAACCGCTGCTGCCAAGCTGGCTGGAATTGAGGG
>JASFGC010000416.1:0-3271 GCA_050123975.1 Syntrophobacterales bacterium
GAATCTTCGAAATGTAAGGAAGTGATTCCATTTTATTGTAGTTCGCTCGCTATCCCCGCAGCAAGCTACGGGGAATGCGCTCGCTGTAGCATTTTCAATGTTACCCTTCAATAAGAAACTCAAGACACTTGCCAGACAACTCCGCAAGAACATGACTGAAGCCGAAAGCCTCCTTTGGCAAAGAATCAGGAGAAAACAACTAAAGGGTCTCCAGTTCTACAGACAGAAGAATATTGGGAATTACATCGTCGACTTTTACTGTCCTTCGGCCAAGGTGATCGTTGAGTTAGACGGAGGGCAACACTATAAGCAAGAAGGGATCAGGAGAGACCAGGTCAGGGACAAGTACTTGGAGGGACTTGGCTTAAGAGTTTTGAGGTTTTCAGACAGAGAAGTGTTCAAGAATATTGAGGGAGTTCTTGAAAGGATATTTGAACATTTATAGAAATCCCCCCCAACCCCCCTTTAGAAAAGGGGGGAGCGAGATGTCTTCACCATTTGTAAAGGGAGGAGCAAAAAAGAACCGCAGCATCAAGAAGTGAACCCTTTCCCACTCCGTCATTCCGGAATCCCTCGGAGGCGGATATCCGTGGTTCGACAGGCCGTTCGACAGGCTCACGGTCCTGAGCAGAGTCGAAGGACTCACCACCCTGAGCGAAGTCGAAGGGGAATCTAGTGATAGTTTTATAGAAATAGACTCTTGCTGGATCCCGGCTCACGTCCGCCGCAGGCGGACTTGGCCGGGATGACAAATTGTGATCTGGTCTCTAGTAGGGGCGGGGTTTATCCCCGCCCGTGAAGGCTGTTAAACCGCAGAATATCGAACAAGGAATGATGAATGTAGAGGTGATCCTTTCTCACTCCCCGTCATTCCGGAATCCGCCGTTGGCGGATATCCGGAATCTAGTGATAGTTTTATAGAAATAGACTCTAGCTGGATCCCGGCTCGCGTCCACCTCAGGCGGACTTGGCCGGGATGACAAATTGTGACCTGGTCTCTGAGCGGGGATTGCGGAAGTTGGCGGGTGAGTGGCGAATGGCCGGAGGTTTCAGTTGTTTGTTTTTCTTTCCTGACACCTGAAACCCGACACCTAAAACCTTGGGATTACTTCTTTGCCCCCTTTTTTGGCATCACTACGATACCAACGTATTTGATTTCTTTTTTACCGTCCTGACCGAGGACTTTCTCAGCGATGATCTTAATTCTGATGCCACCTTTCAAAACAGCAAAAGTCAAAGGGTCTCCGGAGGTGGTTTGGATGGGAATGTCTTCATCGAATTCATAGATTGTGCCATCGACTTCAAAGATGCGGGATTGCGGAGCACAATCACCGATAACTCCCTTGATTTCAAAGGTCTCTGTGTTCTCTGCCTGCTCTGCCTGCGCAAAGCCGGGGATGAGTAGAAGGGTAAATAAAACAATCAAGACATATTTTTTCATGAGTTGAATACTCCGTCATCAATAATTAATGTTCAGCAAAACTCATTTCCCCTCCCCTGGTGGGAGGGGATAAAGGGGAGGGGGATATAATCTATTGAAAATACCTCGCTTTCACCCTCACCCCAGCCCTCTCCCGTCAAGGGAGAGGGAGTGTTTCCCTTTTCGTGCAGGCCCTTCTAGCAATAGTATCAACTTCACAAAACAGCAAATTTACCAGCTGGCGGACAACCTCTTAGGGGGATTTTAAAACTCTCTAATCCACCGTCCTCCAGGAGCCGATGCCCCACAGCTTGCCCGACAAGGTTACGGTTTCAACATGGATAGTAGTGTCGCTGGTCTGTACCATCACACTGGATAGCCCGGTGCCGGAATCCCTGTGGTAGACCACCTTAGAAGGAAGACCATGGCCCAAATCTTTATATCGCTCGGTTACATCACCTCCGCCGTCAGCACTCAGAGTGGTGAGGTTACCGGCGGTGGCGATCAATCCTGTCTTGTAGTCCACCGCGTATACCCTGGCATCGCCACCATAGCCGCAAATGTCCTCGTTGGGCGTGAAAGAGGTGAAAAAAGAAACACCAGCAACCACTGTGGACTCATCGATCACTCTCTCGCCGGGATCGATTCCAGGATCATCCAGTTGAAAGTACCAGCCTGTTTCGTACCTGGCGTTGAAGGCATCCTCTTCCGCCTGGGACAAGCCGCTGAGGTAATTACTCAATTCCCCCTCTGTTTTGATTGTGGTCAAATCCGCCAAATCACTTGGTCCAAGGGGTGATGCCGGGGCAATGGTGTAATGGCCGTCATTATCGTCATTAGGGTTGGTCTTTACAAATTTCTTCTCAACGATGCAGTAATACGCATTCCGGGTGGAGTTGTCCTTATCGACCCCAACCAGGTATTTCCCGGTGCCAAAGAAAACCCTGAGGTTCTCCTGGTCGTCGAACACCAGGGTAGGTCTGCCGGTGATGGGCTGGCCACCGGTGGCAAACAGCTTCACCTTCTTCCACAGGGTATCGTTATAGTCATAGTAGAACTTCCACAGCGCCCCCTCGGTGTCACCTGCGTAGATCAGATCGAGATAGCCGTCATTATCAGAATCCACCCCAACCGGTGAAGTCATGGTGTAGTAAGGATTTGCTCCGCTTTTGACTTGGGTCGCCAGTTCGTTGACTGTTGAATTGCCCTCTTCCCAGATCAGTTCCTTGCTGCCATTGGTGAAATTGACCGCGGCAATCATACCAGTCCGTGCCGCGTCCTCATCATAGCCGGAAGTTATGACAGCAAGCCATTTATCAACCTCTCCACCTTTTCCTTCCAGAGCCTTCATCTTGCCGACAAAAGGAATGGTCGAGGACCTTCTCCCTGAAAAAGGTATCCGATCCCAGAGAATGGAAACAGAATCGGCAGCAGGGTCGGTTATATCCAGGGCGAAGTATTCGTACCCACCTAATCGATTGCCGCCCAGCAACACTGTTCTCCACCCAGTCCAGTCATCAGCACCGCTCTTCCAGGCCACATCGTATACGTCTCTGGCTGTAGCAGTTAAATCCACATAGTACTTGTGACAGGCAGGGAGAGTCAGGTTCTTGAGGTAAGCCCGTATGTTTTCCGGAATAAAGGCCCAGGCTTCTGAACCGTCCGCAGCATTGAAGGCGTGGAGCATGCCGTCGTTTACTCCCTGATAAATCATGGTGGTTCTACTGAGGTTATTGCTCTTGAAGGTCTGATAGTCATTGTCGAAAAAGAAAGAACGAGGCGGGCCCACAACGCTTGGGGCAGAGTAGATTATGTCACCCAGGAACCAGCCTTGCCTGTCCCTGTATTTAC
>JASFGC010000417.1:0-3256 GCA_050123975.1 Syntrophobacterales bacterium
TTTTCGTGACTGGCGGTGCTTGTCTATGGGAATGCCCCTGCCGTTGTCCGTTACCGTTATGCTGTTATCGGCGCCGACTGTAATATGGATCCGATCGCAATAGCCATTGAGGGCTTCATCCACTGCATTGTCCAGGGCCTCATTGAAGAGATGGTGCATGCCGGTGCTGGAGGTATTGCCTATGAACATTCCCGGTCGCAGCCGCACCGGTGCCAATCCCTTGAGTACCTGAATGTCTTTTCCGGTGTAGGTTGCTGTCATTATGTCCCCATCATTGCCAATATTACTCTCGTGCAGAATGCGCTAAGCCTGGCTAGCGTTCGAAACATGTCAACAACTGACACGGTGACGCGGTGATATGGCGATTAACGAACGATTTCGCCGGATATCATCTTGCAACAATCTTGTTTCTCAGTATGGGCTCCAGAGCTATATAGTTTAAAAGATAGACGATTTCAAGTAGTGAACATTCATGAAAACAAATTTAAGTTTAAACTTAGATTTGTAAATGTCAAATGAATTCCACCTATTTCATTGCCAAACAACTATAATCCAGCTTGTGCAGATGTTGGTCATCTCAGCTTGACCTCATGCGCTCCGTGTCTCTGTGTCGCCGCCTCTGCTCGCTCCTAACCGTCTTCTATCTCAAGCGAGCGCAACTCATCCTCTATAGGTTTTAGCTGGATGCTTGCAATCCCCCCACGTATAACCACCCCCTTGGCGCCGCGATTGTAAGTGGGCAGCTCCGCCGCTGCCACCTCCTTTTCCTTGCCTTTCTTATTCTGAATGAGGAGATGGTCATCTTCATCCACTGTATAGAAATCAAGCACTCCAGGTGGATCCGGCTTCATAAGTCTCAGCCCACGTCCGGCGCCGGCCAACACACTCACCTGCGCTACTGGGGTCAGCAGAATCCGGCGGTTGGTGGCAATGGCCAACAACGGCTTCTGCACCGGGCGCACAGCAACCACTTCATCACCCTGACGCAGACGAATCAGGGTTCTTCCGCTTCTGGTGCTGGTTTCCTTGAGGCTGCCTCGCTCAAAACAGAATCCTGTTCCGTTCCGAGTCGCCACTAAACACAGTGGTGGAGGGGGTTCT
Source organism: Syntrophobacterales bacterium (assembly GCA_050123975.1). Classification (GTDB taxonomy): domain Bacteria; phylum Desulfobacterota; class Syntrophobacteria; order BM002; family BM002; genus BM002. The sequence continues at coordinate 1,102 of JASFGC010000417.1, forward strand.
AGCGCCGGGGTTTTCTTAGGGTCTTTATCTTTCTCCAGCCCAGGGAAGAAGGCCAACTGGCCGGGTACATCTTCATCGCTGGCTGCCTCTGTTTGCATCATGAATGACATATCCACTACGGATCCAGGTTCGGGCTCGGAGGGCAGAGCAGCCACAATGCTTTCTCCGTCCTGAAAGTGAAAAAGGGTTTGAATCGGATCACCATAGCCCTTGCCGGAGACATCGAGATCGTAGACACGGCTGACGTAGACCTTGCCGAAATTAGAGAAGAACGCTACGGTTTCTTTGGTATTGGTGTTGATAACAGCCAACACCTCATCCCCTTCCTTGAGTAGCTGCGTTCGAGGGTCGTAGGATTTCACCCTCTTGAGCCAGCCATTGCGCGTCAGAACCACAAAGACATCTTCGTGAACCACAAAATCTTCTTTGTCATAGGCAAGTTGTGGTCCATCGGCAATCACAGCGGTGCACCGCTTGTCGCCGTAACCCTTCTTGACAGCCGCGATTTCTTTCCGCACTTCCCTCCAGATCTTCGCTCTGCTGGCTAAGATGGTGTTTATCTGTTTGAGTCGCTTTTCTTTTGCCGCAAGCTCTTCCTCTATTTTACTGACCTCCATTCTCACCAGGGCATGGAGGCGTAGATCTAAAATGGCTTTTGCCTGTTCGTCATCCAGATCGAAACGGTCCTTCAAATTCTCGTGTGCCTCGGCTCGATTTTCGGCCACCCGGATAATGGCAATGGCGGCGTCCAAATCCACAAAAATCTTCATGAGCCCCTGAAGTATGTGGAGTCGTTTTTCTAGGCTGGCTCGCTCAAATTCCAGCTTGCCAACCACTACTTCCTTACGAAAATCCAGGAAGTGATTGAGAACTTCTTTTATGGACAACCGTTCTGGAGTCGCTAGTGGTGTCAAGCAGGTGAAGTTCAGCGGAAAGTTTATCTCCATGTCACTATGTTTATACAAAAAGGTCATCACCTTTTCGGGATCCACTTTGCCGTCTCTTAACTCCAGCACGATTCGGACGGTTTCGGCGCTCTCATCCTTAACGTCGGTTACCATGGGGAGCTTTTTAGCAAGAATCGAATCTGCAATCTTTTCCACCAGGCGAGACTTGTTTACCGAATACGGCAATGAGGTGATAACCAATTGTTTTTTGCCCCGCTTGAGGCTTTCGATTTCGAATTCCCCTCGAATCTTGATGCTGCCTTTGCCGCGCCGATAGATCTCCTGAATTTCTTCTGCAGACGCTATAATCTGCCCGCCCGTGGGAAAATCCGGTCCTTTGATCCGGGCCATTATCTCAGCGGTGCTCGCGTCTTCGTTGCCGATCAAATGAATTAAGGCATTACAAACTTCGCTGAGGTTGTGGGGTGGAATATTCGTTGCCATTCCTACCGCAATCCCGCTGGAGCCATTCACGAGCAAATTTGGTATCCGCGCCGGTAATACGGCGGGTTCAGTAAGAGTTCCATCGTAGTTGTCAGTGAAAGCTACGGTTTGAGCTTTCAGATCGGCTAACAACTCTCCAGCAATGGCGGATAGTTTCGCTTCTGTGTAGCGCATGGCTGCGGCACCATCGCCGTCCACCGAGCCAAAGTTCCCCTGCCCATCCACCAAGGGATATCTTAAAGAAAAATCCTGAGCCATCCGTACCATGGCGTCATAGACTGCTGCATCACCGTGGGGATGATATTTTCCGATCACCTCCCCTACTACTCTGGCAGACTTGACATGACGCGCGGCCTGTTTGGCGCCAATGGCATCCATGGCATAGATGATCCGCCGGTGTACTGGCTTGAGACCGTCTCTCACATCCGGAAGGGCTCTGGAAACAATTGTGGAAAGTGCGTAGGCAAGATAGCGGGATTCAACTTCCTCATGGAGAATTGTCTGGGAAACCCCCATAGGCAGGTACTCTCCTTTGCTGGTAAACTCGGGGGCTTACACTCAAGTGCCCTGTTTGTTGGCGATTCTTAGCACTTGCAGTCATCTCTGTCAAGAAGCAAAAGGCAAAAGAATACAGGAATTCAGCAATTTAGAGAAAGGAAAACACATTTAGGTAACCCGGATATTTCATGAATAACTTGCTGCGACCACGAAACTGGGAACCCGCTTGCGGGACTGAGCGGAGCGCAGCGAGCGCGAATTATATG
>JASFGC010000418.1:0-3255 GCA_050123975.1 Syntrophobacterales bacterium
CAACTGCACGATAGACCGGGGTACCATGGGGAGAACATGGATTCAGCGGGGAGCCAAGATAGACAACCTTGTCCAGGTAGCCCATAATGTGATTGTAGGAGAGGACAGTATAATCATCGCCCAGGTTGGAATTTCAGGAAGTACCAAGATTGGCAAGCAAGTCATTCTCGCCGGGCAGGTAGGGGTGACCGGACATTTGGAAATAGGCGACAGAGTTCGGGTTGGGGCCCAATCAGGAATCGCCAAATCAATTCCTGCGGGACAAACTGTTTCAGGCAGCCCCGCAATTGATCATCGCGACTGGCTGAAAAACTGCCACATAATAAGCCGGCTTCCTGAACTTCGGAAGAAGATTATGGATCTGGAGAAGAGATTAGCTTCGCTGGAGGAGGAGACAGATTCCTAACAGAGGGGTGTTTGTGATGATAGATGTTAAAGAAATCATGCAGATCTTGCCGCATCGCTATCCGTTCTTGCTGGTAGATAGGATCGAAAGCCTGAAGGAGGGGGAAGAGATCGTGGGAATAAAGAACGTGAGCGTGAACGAACCGTTCTTTGTTGGCCACTTCCCCGGCAACCCAATCATGCCCGGCGTATTGATTATTGAAGCCATGGCCCAGGTGGGTGGTGTCCTTGCCTTTCACTCCAGCCCAAAAGAATGGGCCGGAAGCCTCGTCTATTTTATGGGCATTGACAAGGTGAGATTTCGCAAACCGGTGGTACCTGGTGACCAGCTGCGGCTGAAGCTTACTACAATTCGGCAGAAACAAAAGGTCTTCAAAATGCGGGGTGAGGCTTACGTTGATGACACCCTGGTTGCCGAGGCTGAACTCATGGCTGCCATTGAAAGCAAGTGAGTGGAGAGATCTATAGATGACAGCCAAAGAGAACCCCACCAAGATTCACCCCACTGCAATCATTGATCCCGGGGCTGAACTGGCAACCGACGTGGTGGTAGGTCCCTACGCTATTATCGATGATGAGGTCCGAATTGGTGAAGGCTGCCGGATCCACGCCCACGCCCATATCGCCCCATACACCGTCATTGGCGAACGCTGCGAGATTCACTCTTATGCCTCTGTTGGAACACCACCGCAAGACCTGAAGTTCGATGGCCGTCGCACTGAAACCATCGTCGGTAATGACAATACTATTCGGGAGTTTGTCACTATTAATCGAGGCAGCGTCGGCGGAGATGAGCTAACCAAGATAGGCGATAACAATCTATTCATGGCCTACAGTCATGTGGCACATGACAGCATTATCGGCAATCATGTGGTTATGGCCAATGCTGCCACTTTGGCCGGTCATGTGACTGTCGGTGATCACGCAACACTGGGAGGACTATCTGCCGTACATCAGTTCGTTCGAATCGGCACCCACGCTTACATTGGTGGTAAGACCGGGGTAACGAAAGATATACCTCCGTACATGCTGGTGTCAGGACATCGCGCCAAGCTCTACGGATTGAATACGGTTGGGCTAAAGCGGAGGAACTTTCCCGCCACCACACTCAAGATTTTGAAGCAGTGCTATCGTATCTTGTTTCTGACCGAGAGGACTCTCAAAGAAGCATTAGAGGTGGCTGAGAGCCAGTTTGGAGACGTGGATGAAGTCAAAGTTCTGTTGGATTTTATCCGTTGGTCTCAACGTGGCATCACTCGATGATCAGGGTGGAAATGTTTGTTCTTGCACCGTTGAGTCTGTCAACACCTGAAAAAAAGTACACAGTGAGCTAATGAAAAAAATCGGACTTATTGCGGGAGGGGGCCAGTTTCCCATCCTCTTCGCCCGGGCAGCAAGACAAAACGGAGTCGAAGTAGTGGCGGTGGCCCTCAAAGGAGAGGCCGACGAGCTCCTGGAATCCCAAGTGAACCACTGTTCTTGGGTGAGCCTCGGGAAACTGGGCCAGATGATCGAGACCTTTGAGAAAGCCCAGGTTACTGAAGTGGCGATGGCGGGAGCCGTTGCCAAGACCAAGCTCTTCAGCAAGATCAGACCGGATTGGAAGGCCGTACGGTTGCTCGCCCGAATGCTCCACAAGAAAGACGATGCAATTCTGAGGGCTTTTACCGAAGAACTGGAAGCCCATGGAATTAAAGTCAGACCTTCCACCCTTTTCCTGCCGGAATTGCTTGCTCCTCCTGGAATCTTGACGCGACGCAGGCCTAATGCTCGGGAGAGACGGGACATAAACTTCGGCTGGAATCTGGCCAAAGAGATCGGCAAACTGGACATAGGGCAGTGTATCTTGGTTCGGGATCAGGCAGTATTGGCAGTGGAGGCCATTGAAGGAACTGATGAGACCATCAGGCGTGGAGGTCGTTTGGGAAAAAGCGAAGTGGTAGTTGTGAAGGTTTGCAAGCCTAATCAAGACCTGCGTTTTGATGTTCCTGCTGTAGGGCTTCAGACCATCGAGACCATGAAAGAGGTGGGCGCTTCAGTGTTAGTCGTGGAAGCTGAAAGAACCTTGATGTTTGACAGGGAAAAGATGATCCAGGCTGCCGATGATGCCAAGATTGCCATCTTGAGCAGGCAAGCGGGCAGGGATAAAGCTGCAGAGTTAAATGGATTGATGCTGGAGTTGAACCACCAGCTTGAAGCAGAAGTGGGGGAAAATAGGAACGCGCTCCTTCCTGTAAAGCCAAGAATTACCGTCAACTCTTCGGCTCCGAGGATGGCTGTAGTCGGAGTTGGCTATCTGGGTCAGTTTCATGCGGAGAAATACGCGACTCTGGAAGAGACTAATCTAGTAGCTGTTGCTGACATCGAGCCAACCCGGGCGCGACGAATGGCTGAAAATTTTTCATGCCGGGCATGTGAATCGCACCGAGAACTTATTGGCAAGGTTGATGCTGCCAGTGTAGTAGTGCCTACCCAGGATCACTGCCAGGTTGCTCGTGATCTTCTGGAGGCTGGCATTCATGTGCTTGTAGAGAAACCTATGACAGCTACTTTGGAAGAGGCGGATTCCCTCGTGCAGCTGGCAAAGGCGAATAATCTGGTGCTTCAGGTGGGACATTTGGAGCGATTCAACCCTGCAGTAGTTGCTGCAAGAGAATACGTCCAGCACCCATTATTTGTGGAGTCTCATCGACTCGCCTCCTTTACTGAACGTGGTACTGAGGTTGATGTGATCTTAGATCTTATGATCCATGATATAGATATCATATTGAGTTTGGTGCCGTTTCCGTTGGAGGATCTGAGAGTTGGAGGAGCCAAAATCCTTACTCCTCACACTGATATTGCTAATGT
>JASFGC010000419.1:0-3243 GCA_050123975.1 Syntrophobacterales bacterium
CCGCAAACCCCCTCAGGACCCTAATTCTTTCCTCCTCGGTCCATTAATTCTTGAATCGAGCTATAGCAAAGTTTGCAGATACTAATAATTCTGATATTATTGCAAAAATTTAGTTTATGGGTGGTATCAAACTTGGATTTGTGAATTACTGCAAGGAATGCAAATATTTCCATGGCGTCAATTTGACTACCTGAAGCCTTGATTTATAATAAGTTGTTGTCATTAGCTAAAATGTTTGTTGGCATTCTTGGTTTTGGTGGCACCGTCCTTGCTAAAATAGTCAGTGGAGATGGGGTCTATCCCTATTCGGCTTTAGGAACCAGGGTTTCACGTTCATTGTGAACAGACTTCCTCTGCGGAATTTCTTCTGAGACGAGGATTGATTGTTGATGAAACACTCGGCCAAAGATGGCATTGCTCGCTCCCTGAGAAATCGATTGCTCGAGTTCTTTCGCCGCTATCAACTGAGCGATCAGACGTTTTTAATCATCGTGGCCGTGATCGTCGGCTTTCTGGGAGGTCTGGGGAGCATCGGTTTCGAATGGATGATAGAAATCGGTCAGCATTTCTTCTTCGAAATCGTTCCTAACCTGGTGGGTAACCCCGCATGGCTTGTCATCTTAATACCTGCCTTTGGGGCCTTATTCTTGGCTCCTCTTATCTACTTTTTTCCAGTTGAGGCCAAGAGTGACGGTGTTCCGGCCACCATGCAGGCCGTGGCCCTGAAAGGTGGCATCATTAAGGTACGTACCTTCTCCACCCGCATGTTGGCCTCCGCTATTACCTTGGGTTCAGGCGGCTCTGCTGGGAAAGAAGGACCCATCATTCAGATCGGCGCCTCCATTGGCTCTGCTGTGGGTCAATTCTTCAAAGTGTCTGGGGAGCGGATGCGGGTGCTGGTAGGCTGCGGGGCCGCAGCCGGCCTTGCCGCAATATTCAACGCTCCAATCGCTGGGGTGCTCTTCGCGCTGGAGGTGGTGCTGGGGGAATTCAATCTGCACAGCTTCAGCCCTATCGTTATCTCATCAGTAGTGGCCACTGCCGTTAGCCGGGCTTGGTTGATTCAGGGTGCGGCCCTGAAACTTCCACCGTACATGCTCTTCAGTTACTGGGAGATTTTCTTCTATGCCATTCTCGGCCTTGCAGCAGGGATTGTCTCGGTGTGGTTTACCAAGAGTTTGCATGGCATGGAGAGGCTATTTGAGAAGTTCGCTCCAGTCAAGACTCATTGGAAACCCATATTAGGCGGTCTGGGAGTGGGAGCGATCGGCTTCTTCTTTCCCCAGATTCTCGGTTGTTCGTATGATCCTATCACCCAGGCGATTCAGGGCGATTTCGTCTGGAAGACCCTGTTGGCGCTGCTGGTCTTAAAGGTTGTGGCTACCAGTCTTACCTTGGGATCAGGGGGTTCGGGGGGCATTCTCTACCCCTGCCTTTTTATGGGAGCTACGCTCGGAGGTGTCTTAGGATTGCTGTTTAATTTTCTGGCGCCGAATATCGCCCCCCACGCCGGAGGTTATGCCTTAGTCGGCATGGGAGCGGTGCTGGGAGCTGCGATTCAGGCCCCCATGGCTGCCATCATGATGGGCTTTGAGATAACCGGCACTTACGCGGTTATCCTGCCGCTGATGACTTCCTGCGTCCTGGCCACTGTCGTCCACCGGAGGCTCATGCGCCATTCCATCTACACCCAATCTCTCGTTGATCGCGGCATTGACATTTCAGCCGGTCGGGAGATGGGGATTCTCACTAGCCTCACTGCACGTGACGTCATGAATCCCCAGGTGTCTAAGATACCCCACACCCTACCATACAATAAGGTAATGCAGCTTTTTCTCACGGGCCAGGGCAATTATCTTTATACTACGGACGAGGATGACAATCTGGAGGGAGTTATTTCTTTTCAGGACATCAAAGAGTTCGTCTACGATGATCAGCTCAACGGGCTGGTGTATGCCAAGGATCTGGCCAATACTGACGTGGTTTATGTCACCCCAGATGAGACGTTGGCTTCTTCCCTGAACAAGTTCAGCTACATTGACATGGAAGAGCTTCCAGTAGTGGCAAGCGGTGATGGATTCCGTCGGCTCATAGGGGTCATTACCCGAAACGAGCTCATGAAGATTTACCGGCAAGAGATGCTGAAACGGGTTATGATTGAAACGTAACCTCACGGTAGGACCCTGCAACAAAAGGGGGTCACATCTTCATTATTGAGTAGTATGCTGTTTCACTCAATACTGAGGATGCGGCCCCTGTTTTTTTCCTATTCGCTGTGGGGATTGAAGGGTTCGAGGAAAGAGAAGTGGAAGATCACGCTCGGATTGATGACACTCAAAAACTGAAGCCCAACGAGGTGGAGGAGTTCAGACAGATTATGTACCAGTACTATGCTGAGCATCGCCGTGAGATGCCGTGGCGAGTCAGCCGCGATCCTTATCACATCCTTGTTTCAGAGATCATGTTGCAGCAGACTCAAGTGGAGCGAGTTCTGACAAAGTATGAGGAGTTCACTTTGAGGTTTCCTGATTTTCATTCAGTCAGCACAGCTCCACTGCAAGAGATATTGGGAGCCTGGCAAGGACTGGGCTATAATCGCAGGGCGATCGCTTTGCAGAAAATCTGTCGATTGGTGGCAACTGAATATGCTGGTGTGCTCCCGAACTCCGCAGATATTCTGCAGACGTTTCCGGGAATCGGTCCGGCCACAGCCGGGGCAATCTGTGCCTTCGCGTTCAATCAGCCTACGGTATTCATTGAGACCAACATCCGCAGGGTATTTATTCACTTCTTTTTTCCGCACAAAAATGGAGTCAAAGATACAGAGATTCTGCCGCTGGTGGAAAGAACTCTGGATGCTCGCAGTCCGCGGCGGTGGTACCATGCTCTCATGGACTACGGTGCCATGCTTAAAAAAGAAGAGGAAAATCCCAACCGGCGAAGCGCTCACTATACGAGGCAGGCTCCGTTTCAGGGCTCAAACAGAGAAATTCGCGGACTGATTCTGAAGACCTTACTTGAGACACCTGATCTCACGGAAGGGGAACTGATTCGATCAGTGGACAAGAGCCCAGAACGGGTGCAACCGATCATCACTCAGCTTATAGAAGAAGGCTTTCTTGTCAGGACAGGAAAGCACTTAAGAATCTCACCCTGATAGTGGGGAGATCGCACCTTAACTTACCCATTTTTGACCGGGTAAGAAATGGGTAAAATGTTTTTGTGTTGTTAATCATTGAAGCA
>JASFGC010000420.1:0-3240 GCA_050123975.1 Syntrophobacterales bacterium
TAAAAGAAACAGAGAATTCAGTAGTCAGTAGCCAGTAGTCAGTAGCCAGTAGTCAGTAGAAAAGAGGTATTTGCTTTTTGATTTTTCATTCTAAATTCTGGATTCTGACTCCTTCTTTCTGGTGCCTAGTTCTTAGTTCCTAGTTCCTAGCTGCATTCTGCCGGCTGCCAGCTGCCTGCTCTGTTTTACCCTATGCCCTCTGCTCTATGCTCTATGCTCTATGCTCCATGCCCTCCCCAATCCGCAATCCGCAATCTTAAATCTCCACGGTGCGTGCAACAGTGAGGACTGCTACCTCTGTGGCGCCTCCATCTTTCTTTAACACCCGCACACACTGATTCACCGTTTCTCCAGTGGTAAGTACATCGTCCACAACCAGAATACCTTTCCCTTTCAACTTTTCATTTGACCTCAGACTGAAGGCACCTTTGACGTTTGCTGCTCGCTGCCGGCGGGTCAGGCCTGTTTGCGGTTCAGTCCATCGGGATCGCTTCAGGCTCGCGTAGTCAACTGATATTCTCAATGCTGATCCCAACCGTCTCGCCAGCAAGGAGGCCTGATTGAAACCACGTTGCCGCAGACGCTTTGGATGAAGGGGAACCGGAACAATATGGTCAATTTTGTGCAACCGGGCAAGATGTTTCCCAGGAGCAATCAACATGTGTGCCAGAGGCCTGGCAAGAGAGGTCTGGCCACCATACTTAAAACGATGGAGGACCTCCCTAAGAGAACCACGATAAGAGCCCGTCGAACGAGCCCGGTCGAAAGAGTGGATTCCGGCGAGACAGTCACCGCAAAGATGAGGGTTCTGGATTTCTTTTGCGTATGGAACCCCGCACACTGGACAGTACGGCTCCGAAATGAACTCCAGAGTCCTCAGGCAGTCCGAGCAAAAATGTTCTGGCCGCTCTGGGTGTAACGGATTCCCACAACCTGGACAGGTCGGCGGATAAATGAAGAGCGCTAACTCTTGCACGAGACTGGCGGCGAGGGCTGGGAAACGATGGGCCTTTTTTTGCATTTGGGCAGTGGCTCTGCGGAGATTTCGCGTGTTTGCGGGCATATTCTTCAGTAGGCGGCGAATTGAACCAAGAACGAACACGTCATTACCCTTCGCTGTCATTCATAGTCATTAGGTCACTAGGTCGCTTTTTTACCTGGATCACGCCATCGGAGCTTCGCTCCTATTGGTGATCTTATCCTTAAAACAACCTAATGACGGGCGATCAGCCCAAGTGACCCAATGACAACGAAGTGTTATGACAGCTTAGGATTATTACTTACTGAGCTAAAGATGGTTACTCGATCTACTCCATGCGCTCTACGATTGCCTGGGCGAACTCGGAACATTTAACTTCTTCGGCTCCATCCATCTGGCGGGCCAGATCATAGGTAACTGTTCCGTCAGAGACAGTGGCTTCCAATGCAGTCCGAATCAGATCACCTACCTCTTGCCATCCCATGTAATCAAACATCATGGCCCCGGAAAGAATAAGCGAACTGGGGTTTACTTTGTCCTGACCAGCATATTTAGGAGCAGTCCCGTGTGTGGCCTCAAACACAGCCACCTCATCGCCGATGTTCGCGCCCGGGGCCATTCCTAACCCTCCCACCTGTGCTGCCAGGGCATCAGACAGATAGTCACCGTTCAAGTTTGGCATTGCCAGAACATCATACTCATCCGGTCGCAACAGCGCTTGCTGGAACATCATGTCTGCAATTCGATCTTTTATGACCACACTGCCTTGTGGTTGTTTGCCGCCGTGCTTTTCGTAGACATCCGCCTCGGAGACTGTCTGTCCCGCAAACTCCTCCGCTGCCAATTCGTAACCCCACTGGCGAAAAGCTCCTTCCGTATACTTCATGATGTTGCCTTTGTGCACCAGGGTAACGTTTTGATATCCTTGATCAAGGGCGTAACGAATGGCTCGCCTCACCAGCCTCTGACTGGCAAACTTACTCATCGGTTTGATCCCGATGGCCGATTCAGGCCTGATCTCCCGATTCAGGTGCTCGCCAATATAGCTCGCCAACCGATTGGCCTCAGGAGAACCAGCCGGCCATTCGATACCAGCATACACATCCTCCGTGTTTTCCCGAAACACTACCATGTCAACCTTTTCCGGAAATCGAACAGGAGCCGGAACTCCCTTGTAGTAGCGCACCGGGCGCACACAGGCATAAAGATCGAGAACCTGTCTCAGGGTAACGTTCAGGCTGCGGATGCCACCACCCACCGGAGTAGTAAGTGGTCCTTTAATACCCACGATGCACTGGCGCAGATTCTGCAGTGTCTCCTCCGGCAACCACTGACCCGTTTTTGCAAAAGCTTTTTCGCCGGCCAACCCCTCCCGCCAATGAACTTGACGCTGGCCTCCGTATGCCTTTGCCACGGCAGCATCGAACACTTTTACAGCCGCCAGAGAGATATCGGGACCGATGCCATCACCTTCAATGAAAACAAGGATGGGGTTGTCAGGAACAGTCAAGGTTCCGTCATCATTGAGAGTGATCAATTGGCCTTCCTGTGCTGAACCCTTTGTACTCATAATGAAATCCTCACTATTTTCGATTGTGGGTCTTAAGTTCTCAATTTCGAGACAAACTCAAGCCGGATGTGAGATGTGAGATCTGAGATCTGAGATGTGGGATACGAGATCATAAATCCGAAGTCAAAAATGCAAGAATCCAGTAATCGGTAGCTTGCAGAACTGAGCATGGGATAAATACGGAGTCCTTCACTCTATGCTATCTGCTCTATGCTCCATGCCCTATGTCCGCAAAATCCGCAATTCGCAATCCGCAATCTTATATCCCACATCCTTTCCCAGGATTTGCTTCGTGCCTCATGCTTCTTATTTCTTACCACTCCCTTCGCAAAAGGATTGCCCTCCACTCCTTTTTCGACCAACTCTTTACCATTTTAAAGTAATGAGTCTCGAAGCATTTGGCAACCTCTTCCATCTGCTCGTCCAATATACCTGAGAGCAACAACAAGCCTTTCGCAGAGACGTGCCCGGCCAGGTCATCTGCCATGTGAGTGAGCAGGGATGCGGTGAGGTTTGCTATCACTACATCAAAGGTCTGCTCCACCTGATCCAGGGGAGTAAGACTGACCGACATTATCCCCACAACCCCGTTTCTCTCCACATTGCGCTGTGCTGCTTCAAGGGCTTCAGGGTCGATCTCCAGACCCAAAACCCGCTGCGCCCCAAGGCGTGCAGCAACAATTCCCAAAAT
>JASFGC010000421.1:0-3215 GCA_050123975.1 Syntrophobacterales bacterium
CTCTGAGAGAAGGGCCAAACCGACTTGTTCTGCTATGGCGCCGGCTACCGCGGCCATGGGACCGGTACCACAACGTTGCGCTGCGGCAAGCATTTCCCTCACCATAGGAGGTGCGAGCTCATCGTACGGTAAAGGTGTCATGGCATTGAGAAATTCAGGATGTTGAGCAATGTAATTCTCCAGGGGTCCTCGAACTCTGTAAATAACATCCTGAGCAAGTTCGGAAAGGTTGGAGTCAGCCAAGATCAGAAGATCAGTTTCCTGAACCGTCACTTCAAAGGAAATCAACCGCTCGTGGCGGACCTGGTGCCGATACTTTCGTTCACGATACTCAGCCAATATCATCTCCTCTCACGGTCTTCTCGCTAGACGCTAGGCAACGAGAGGTTCTTCGTAACGAACCTCCAGGCAATCTTTACCAAACTGCTCCGCGAGCCTTTCCTGAAGCTCTTTGTTGGGACGTATCCGAAAACTGGTCGGTAACTTCTGTACCACCACCGTCTGCTGGCCAACGCCAAAGTGAAGGTATACTGGACAGGAACCGGGATGGGTTTTGAGCAGTTGCCTCAGTTCTTTCAGTGGTTCCCCGGAGAGCCCTTCCACAGTGAGTTGAAGGTGAACTGAGCTCGCCATGTCAGCCGCGGCATCTTCCAACAACATGATCTCATCGGCAACCAACCTCACCTTACCACTCTCTTTGGCTACCCGACCCCTCACAAGCAGCAGTGCGCCTTGGTATATGAATCTTTGATACTTCTCATGTACATCTTCAAAAACAACTACTTCCGCAGAGCCACTGAAATCTTCTAACCTCAGGAAACGGAGAGGTTCACCCTTACGGCTGCTGACCATTCTAATCTCCTCGACAACACCTCCCAGACGGCTTTGTGAATCTGCGGGAAGTTCACCAAGTCGTGCAGACCCACCCGGTGCCAGTTCTTCCACCATGGCCCTGAATTCAGAGAGTGGGTGGCCGCTGAGGTAGAATCCCAAAGCCTCCTTCTCTTGAGAGATTTTGGTGACTTCATCCCATTCAGCTTCAGGAGAAGAGCCTGGAATAAATTGGGACTCCATATCGCAACGGTCAAAAAGTGCCATCTGACCCCGACGTGCTTGTTCTACAACCTCTGGGAGCATTTCCTGCAGCTGTTTCCGCCCGCAATGAAAGCTGTCCATGGCTCCCGCTTTAACCAGCGCATCCAAAGCCCTTTTTCCCAGATGCTCCCGATCAACACTGGTCAACAGCTCAAAAAGGGAATGAAATGGGCCTTTTTCGCGTCGGGCTTCAACTATTGCGGTCGCAGTGGCCCGACTCACATGGCGAACGGCAGCCAGTCCCACTCGAATGCCTCCTGCTTCAACACCAAATTCCACCCCACTGTCATTTATATCTGGGGGTAGTAAACGAAGATTCTCGCGACCACAATCCTCCACGTGAGCTGCCAAAAGGTCATGCTGACGCAACTCGCTGCTCAGAAGAGCAGCCATGTAATGCTCTGGAAAACGGGCTTTCAGGAAAGCAGTCTGTAACACCGTTAACCCTTGGGCTACTGTTTTGCTCCTCTCGGCGACCACTCCAGCGGAACGTTCCAGCGTGGACCAGATGGTCTCTGCTTGCTCGCGATCGCATCCTTTCCCTTCAGCGCTCTCAAAAAACTCCAGTCGTATGTCTTCCGCCTTTTCTTCACCTTTCATCATTATGCGGTAAAGCTCATCTGCTTTCTCCAGCGACCAACCGGTAGTTCGAGCGATCAGTCTCGTCAGGTCCACGTCGAAGAGAAGAAATGCAGCTTCATCGCCAAACCTTTTATCCACAAACCAAGGAAATGACCCTTTTTGTTGTTCATCGTGTTGAGTGCGCAGAAAGCTCTCAGTCAATCCACTTTCTAAAGCAACAGGCCGAACCAGCGCCAGCAGGGCAATGAGATCTTGCCACTGACGAGGTTGCCATTTGAGCAGCAAATCTCGAGCTCTTCTACCCTCCAGGTAGGGAATGCCTCCGACCTGCCCCGCACACAGTAATTCAAAGGCCGCTTCATCGTTCAGGGGTAAAGCCTCTAAGGCCACAGAGATATCAGACTCATCGCCAAGAAGACCCAAAACCTTACGAATCACGGTTAAAGCTTTTCTGGCAATGAAATCAAACTTGACCAGGCCGGCCCGCTTGAGAGCGCGTACATTGTATTGACTGATCCACTCATCCTTGGGACCCCGGTAGAGAGGAATACGTTGAACCAGGGGACCATCGCCTATTACCATGCCAGTAGCATGGGTACTCACCTGCCTCGGTAAGCCCTCGAGGGCGGCCGCCAGCTCCAGCACTTTGCTCTGTGATGCGGCTGAGAGCTCTTCTTCCAGTGGAAGAGCCGACGCTTTCCTTTCCACCTCTCTCCCTGGAGCTTGTTCTCTATCCCCGGGAGCATCCCCCAGGTCTTCCCGTGACATGGCCAGAACCTTTTTTAGATCTCGAATGGCCGTACGCGGCTGCATGGTAACAAGTGAAACGATCTGCGCCACCCGGTCCTGTCCATACTTTGAGCGTAGGTATTGGTATACTTTTTCGCGCATTTCCATACCAAAACCCAAATCCATGTCCGGAAACTCTGGGCTCAAGGGATTGATCAAACGCTCAAACAAAAGATCATGTTGGAGAGGATCAATTCTGGTAATTCCCAAAGCGTAGGCAGTGAGACTTGAACCTGCTGAGCCGCTACCCGGGCCGACAGGAACTCCCTTCTCCCTGGCAAAGCGAACAAAGTCTGCTACGATAAGAAAATAGTCGGCCAGCGCCAGCTGTTTGATGGTATTCAATTCGGCATCCAACCTCTCAGTGTAGTCCCCGCCATCTGCACCACTTGATGAAAGGTGTGCCTCAAGTCCTTCTACCGCCTGCTGTCTTAGGAGGGCCATTGCATCTTGGCCTTTTTCCAAAAAAAACTTTGGTAGATGGATCTTGCCCAAATCCAAATCTACATTGCAACGCTCAGCAATGGTCATGGTAGTGGTGATCGCTTCAGGCAGGTGGGCAAACTCGGCTTTCATCTCCTCTGGAGAGAGAAAACCGTGCTCCAACGGAGGAGGTACCTCGTTCACGGAGGTCCCCCGTCCGATGGCTGTCAGAATTCTAACCAGATCTGCTTCGCGAGGGTCAATGGTATGACTATTGGTGGTAGCCACCACTTCAAGATTCAGCTGACGGGCCAGCCTCAAGAGTC
>JASFGC010000422.1:0-3198 GCA_050123975.1 Syntrophobacterales bacterium
TCTAACAGTTCGGCCAGCCTGCTGTACTGTGGTTCGCAACTGCTCACCAACTGGTGCAGGGTTCGGCTCGCCTTTGCTGTCTCCGCTACATCGAGAAGCTCGGCCGGCGATAGAACTTCCCCAGCGCTCCTGATTCTATCAATAATTGGCTCCAACTCATGGATACCGCCAAGAGGGAGTACATTGCCTATTTGCAGGTATTCCTTTAGTTCAGATACCTGATCAAGCCAAACTTGGACCTGCTCTCGGTCCGCGCTCGGACGGACCTGTGTGGTTGCTTGCCGTCCCGGGTCAGTGAAGGCGAGTGAGTACAGAAAGCTCTGAACATGCGGAAATTCAAGGACACGAAGAGACTGGTGATCCATATCACTCCATGCCGGGGAGAGACCGAAGGCCGGGTTCTCTCACCTCTGAAGGAAAAGCAAAGTGAGAAATGGTTTTCACTGCGAAATCAAAGAATACTCGCAAGCCTGCCTCCTGGAAGGACGGCCATACCCGTGATCGAAGCAAGTGATTCATGATATATCCGGGCTGGATGAGAAGGATATGCAGTTGGATATGAGGACCTTGGCGCCCGAAGGTGCTGTTCACCACCGCTGCTGCCACTGCAACGACTTCTATTCTCACACCGCTAGCAAGGTGTGGAACTATCTCCCAGTAAGCCGCCGCTCCTAATTGTTAGCCCAAGAAACCGGAGTCAGCCAGAAAGTTTTGCCTTGACCATAGCATTTATCGCCCCGCCCTCTGCCTTGCCCGCCAGCTTGGCCATGGCTGCCTTCATTACTTTCCCCATGTCCTTCATGCTGACAGCACCTACTTCGGCGATAATCTCGTCAAGTGTGTTTGATATTTCTTCTTCGGAGGCCTGCTCCGGCATATAATCTTGCAAAATTTGAAGTTCGTTCTCTTCCGCTTGGGCCAAATCCTCCCTGCCGGCCTTGCGATATTGCTCTATGGATTCTCGCCTCTGTTTGATCTGGGAGGTGATGACCGAGATCACCTCTTGATCCTCGAGGAGGCTGCGAGTCTCCTTTTCCCGTTTCTTGATAGCTGTAAGTGTAAGGCGCAGGGTGGCCATTTTGGCCTCATCCCTCGCTCGCATGGCATCCTTTAAAGCTGCACTAATTTGCTCCTGTAAACTCATCGCCTTTGTCCCAACTTGCGCATCCGTTTCAGCGCACGCTTCTTAGCAGCCAGTGCTTTCCTCTTCTTTTTGACACTAGGTTTCTCATAGTGTTTTCTTTTGCGGACCTCAGAAAGGATGCCCTCTTTTTGGCATTCTTTCTTAAAACGCCTGAGAGCAGCTTCAAACGATTCTCTCGATTTGACCACCACATTCGGCATTCCCCCACCCTCCCTTCATCTGGGTATGAGTGGGCGCCCTATCGGCTGGAACCCTTACGCAGACAAACCAAAATGGCATAAAGCCATCCCCCCTTTAGAAAATCTAGCCATCTATGGCTGTAAAACTATGCACCTAAACTTATAATTTTAGCTTTTTTTTAGAAATTGTCAATGTAGAAGTGAGAGTAACGCAGAGCGCAGAGCGCATGGCGTATAGCGTTACATCTGCTATGGTGAACCTTTTAGCAATCACGCTGTGCGCTTTGCTCTTTGCGCTATGCGCTATACGCTATACGCTTTGCCTTTTGCCAAGGCGATTGCTTCGCTTAAAATCACGCTCCCGGCATACAGAGCCCGGCCGGCGATCACCCCCACCACCCCATCTCGTTCAAGCGGCAGCAGTGCCCTGATGTGCTCGAGGTTACCTACACCCCCTGAGGCAATCACAGGAATACTCACTGACCGGGCCAACTGCCGCGTTGCTTGAACATTTGGACCGGTCTGCATGCCGTCCCTCGAGATATCAGTGTAGACGATAGCTGCCAGAGCCAGGTCTTCAAAGCTGGCCGCAAGTTCCCCTGCAGCCATTTCAGTTGTTTTGCTCCAGCCTTCAACGGCAACCTTGCCCTTGCGGCTGTCTATCCCGAGAACCACCTTCCCTGGAAATCTCTCACACGCCTGGGTCAAGAATTCAGGGTTACTGTGAGCGGCAGTTCCGATCACCACGCGCTCAACCCCGAGATCCAAATAACCAGATAGAGTCTCTACCGTGCGTACCCCTCCGCCCAATTGAACTGGAACGTCGACCGCTTGAACGATGGCGGCCACTGCCTCACGGTTCTTAGGTTCCTGAGCGAATGCACCGTCCAGATCTACCACGTGCAGCAATTGAGCCCCTTCAGCCTCCCACCGTTTGGCAGTAGCTGCGGGGTCCTCCGAATAAATGGTAGCGGTCGACATTTCTCCCCGCTCCAAGCGCACACATTTTCCTTCCTTCAAATCAATGGCTGGAATGATCAACATTGCTTTCGCATACTCCGTCTGGCGATTAAAAGACGCAATTTCGTAAACGGTGAACCGTTGACTGGTTATAGGTAAGAGGTAAGAGGTAAGAGGTGAGAGATTATCGGTGAGGAGTAGAAGGAATAGTCGAATTCCATAACCTATCACCTATAACCCATAACCTATTACCGCTTACCCATTACCTATTACCTATTACCTATATTTTTTTGCATTTCTTCCATTTCCTTGAGAAGTTGCTTTAACTCGTCTGGGGGCTTGAGTACCTTGCCATCTTTATCAGTGCAGACATGCACGGTATATCCTTCAGCCAGAACCTTCTCATTGTCTTTTTGCAGGAGCACATAGTCGAAGCGCAGTCTTGCTTTTCCAGCAAGCGAAAAGGTGGTTTCGATACAAATGATATCATCATAGCGGGCTGGATTGTGGTAACGACAATAGGCCTCATAGACAGGAAGGAAACAGCCCTGCTCTTCCAGTGAACGATACGTACTTCCCACCCGCCGGAAAAGCTCTGTACGGCCGATTTCAAACCATCTCAAATAATTGGCGTAATAGGCTACTCCCATGGAGTCCGTGTCGCCGTAAAGAACACGCTGCTCTGCACGAAACGGTTCAGACATTTTGGTCATACGTCGAAATCGTTAATTGGTTGAATCGTCAAATCGTAGATAGTAAGCGGTTAGCAGTAAGCGGTGAGCGGTAAAAAACCATAGAATCCAGGAATCAGGAGTTAAGGTTCAGGGTACAGGGTACCTTACTTTATGCGTTTCCACATCCCACATCTCACATCTTCTCTTTGCCCTTTGCTCTATGCTCCATGCTAACTTTCCA
>JASFGC010000423.1:0-3191 GCA_050123975.1 Syntrophobacterales bacterium
TACGAAAACGATGCCCAGGAACTGCGTCGGACCTATGGTGAGTTCATTCTTTTTAATACCAATTTTAATCTCATAAACGCCTTTTTCCCAGACATGAATCTTCTCATGCCTGATCCTGAAGGCGGCGAAAAGCCCGTCCTAAGCCGACGCGCCAAGAGTATGGGTTTAAGCCAAGAGTATGCCGAGGGCTTTAGTAAACACAAGAGAGCCATCCTCGAAGACTTCCGGCAACTCATCCCGGCCCTGGACCGCTCTTTTTCAAAGTACACCATTGTGATCCGGCCTCATCCGGCTGAAAATCAAGAGATTTATCAGGAGCTTGCCGCTACATGCGAGCGGGTACAGGTGATCAACGAGGGCAATGTTGTTCCGTGGATCTTGGCCGCCAAAGTCCTCCTTCACAATGGCTGTACCAGCGGGGTAGAGGCTTACGCCCTGGGCGTTCCCACTATCGCATACAGGGCATCGGTTAACGAGCAGTACGACCATGATTTCCATCACTTACCGAATCTCTTAAGTCACCAGTGTTTTACCGTCGATGAGGTTAAAGGAACATTAAAGAAAATTCTTGCCGGCGAAATCGGCATGGCTGATGGCGATGAACGCAATGGGCTCATTCATCGCCATTTGGCGGCTCAGGACGGCCCCCTGGCCTGCGAGCGCATTGTGGATGTGTTTGAAGAAATCATGGCAGAATACTCCGCATTGCCAGGACCGACTATGCGGGAGAAAATGAAAGGCTGGTACTGGGGAAAAAAGCGTCGAGTGAAAAAACGGCTCAGAAAATATCGCCCAAATATGTCGCACAACCGACCGGAGTTTTTGCGCCACCGTTATCCGGACATTTCTCTTGAACAGTTACAGGCGCGAATAGCACGATTTCAGCAATTGCTTGGCCACAACACAGAGTTGAAGGTCCAAAAGATTGCCAACCGATTCTTTCGGATTAGCGGTTGAGTTACATCTTGTATAGAGATGGCCGCTGAGAGTAAGACCTGAATGGTATGCTTCATTGATCGCACCTACAGTGGGGATGGAGTCGAGCCGGAAAAACCGCTCAATTCGTCCCCTCTTTTTTGTGGAGGACTTGCATGAAAGTCATGATATTGGGAACAGGAAAATCGGGAACCACTGCTCTGGTGTTCAAGGTTGCCGGCGGCCTGCCGAATTGCCAGGCCTTCTCCGGGGGGCGCCCTGGAAAATATATAGACGACTATGAGAATGCCGTTTACAAGCACACCTATGAAGAGAGTAAAGGCAAGAGTTTCGAGCTTTTCCGGGAGCACCTAAAAAAAGAGCACTACGACCGCAAGATATGGATAGCTAGGGATCCAAGAGACGTTGCTGTCAGTCGCATGCTCTACCGGTGGCAAAAGGGCAGCGAGGAGCATAAAGAACAATACCAAGCACATCTTCAACTGGTACTGCAGAAAGAAAAGGATCCTCGCTCCATACCTTTCTACGAAATTTGCCGCTATATCGGTTATAAAGGCTGGCCGACCTCCACTGAAGAAGTTATCGAACAAGAGCGTGTCCGTTACCAGCGCATGGGCGACTTTGTCAAGAGTTTGGGAGAGGACTGGTTTCTGTTTACCTTTGAAGACATGGTGGGCACAAAGTACGACGCCCTAAATACCTATCTCGGCTTCAGCGTTGAGGAAGATGCGGAAATCCCGACATCAACCGGTAAGGCGAAGGTGGTTCGCAAGAAGTCAACCGGAGACTGGCGCCACTGGTTTACTGAAGAAGATGTCGAGTACTTCAAGCCGGCTTACACTCCTTACATGGAAGTAATCGGATATGATTGCCAAGATTGGACACTGAGCCCGGAACCGGTTATCGAACCCGAGTATTCATCCATGTATATGCAACGTTTGGCGCAGGGAAAATCGTCAAAGGCCAAAGGAAGCTTTACGGACCGCATAAAGAAGCTTTTTACCAAAGGGTAGCCCGATACAGGGGAGAAGATACATGGCGAAACGCAAGGTATGCGTGGTGGTAAACAGCCGCGCCAATTATGGCAGAATAAAGTCTGTACTGAGAGCCATACGCGAACACCCCGATCTGGACCTCATATTGATTGTGGGTGCTTCAGCGCTTCTCTGGCGTTTTGGCAACGTCGCCGAACAGATCCGAGAGGATGGATTCCAAACTGATGCTATCGTGTATTCCATCGTCGAGGGTGAAAATCCAACCACAATGGCCAAATCCACTGGCATGGGTATTATGGAGCTGGCCACTCAATTTGAAAATTTGAAACCGGATGTGGTCATTACTGTTGCCGACCGCTTTGAAACCATTGCAACGGCAATCGCCGCCAGCTACATGAACATCCCCTTGGCCCACACTCAGGGTGGTGAGGTGACGGGTTCCATTGATGAAAGTGTTCGTCACGCCATCACCAAGCTGGCGCATATTCACTTTCCGGCCACGGAAAAAGCGAAAGAGAACGTAATCCGTATGGGAGAGGATCCAGAAAAGGTCTTTCTCACCGGGTGCCCGGCCATCGATATTGTGGCGGATTTGGACCTGACCCCCCCCGATGATCTCTTGATACGATATAAAGGTGTCGGCCCGGATCTCGATATCCATAAACCATATCTGGTTGTCCTACAGCATCCGGTAACCACTGAGTACGGCAGCGGCTTTGACCAGATTAATGAAACCCTTGAGGCCATCAAAACGATCCGCATGCAGACCATCTGGCTGTGGCCCAATGTGGATGCGGGATCTGACAGCATATCGAAAGGGCTGCGTATGTTTCGGGAGAACGAAAAACCGGATTACGCTCATTTTTACCGCCATTTCTCCGTTGAAGACTATGCCCGCTTAATTGCCAACTGTGCCTGCCTCGTGGGCAATTCCAGTTCCGGAATTCGAGAAGGATCATTTCTTGGGGTTCCGGCAGTCGACATCGGCACCCGCCAAGCCCACCGCGAACGGGCTGCTAATTGCATCAATGTCTCCTACAACCACAAAGAAATCGAGGAGGCGATTCGCCGGCAAATCGAAAACGGGCGCTATCCCTCCGATACGACCTATGGGGACGGAACAGCCGGTGAAAAGATTGCCGCTATTTTAGCTGATGTGAACATCAATATTCAAAAGAGGCTCATGTACTGATGGGAGATTCAAACTCTACGCAGAGCTGTGAAATTTGTGGGGAAAAGAAATGGGTACCGGTCTATAGG
>JASFGC010000424.1:0-3181 GCA_050123975.1 Syntrophobacterales bacterium
TTGCAGCTCGGCCATTGACCGAGCTAAGGAATGCCGACCCGATATCATCCTCATGGATCTTTCCATGCCCGATATGAGTGGCATTGAGGCGACGCGCCGGATCCTTGAGGAGCTGCCAGATACAAAAGTGGTGGCTCTGACCATGCACAAAGACGAGGGGTTTGTTGCCCAATTTTTTGCAGCTGGTGGCTCTGGTTATCTGGTCAAAGATATGGACGCCCAGTGTCTTTTTGGAGCGCTGCAAGCTGTGTGCAAGGGAGAGCGTTTCTTGAGCCCGTCTATATCAGCTGAACATATCAATGGCTGCGAGGAGAGCGATGAAGAAGAGGATCGGGCCAAGCTCTCACCCCGCGAAAGAGAGGTGCTCAAACTTATCGCCCAAGGGAAGAGTAGGAAGGAGATTGGCAAGACATTAAATATAAGCGTTCGCACTCTGGATACACACCGTACCAACATTCTTTTAAAGCTAGGATGCAAGAGTACGGCCGAGCTGGTACATTACGCAGTCCGTAAGAATCTGGTTGAACTCATTTAATTACCTACCGTAGGCCTACCGTAAGATTTTTATACCACCACTAATGTTTCACCACGAAGAACACGAAGACCGCGAAGAGTTTGAGGGGGCTTTGTGGTTTAGATGCTGGCAACGGTGCTAGTCAAAAGAGCGCAATAACAAGACCTACAGTCCCAACCGCGAAACAATAAGGGGCGAAATAGAAGAGTTTTCCCCTTTCCACCAGGGACCGCAATAAAGTTAAAGCGAACCAACCCACCACAAAAGCGGTGAAAAAGCCCACAGCCACAATATGCCATTCTGGATAATTACCATTGAGGTGGAAAACTTCTGAGGCGAGCGCTCCCAAGATAGCAGGAATCGATAGCAGAAAGGAAAAACGGAATGCCGTTTCAGGCCTGAGGCCGAGTAGCAAGCCGGTAACGATGGTTATCCCGGAGCGCGACACTCCAGGGCTGATGGCGGCTCCCTGAGCCAGGCCGATTATCAAGGCGTCCAATACACTGGGGCTGTCCAGATGCATGCGGTGCTGGCGAGACCAGCGACTCCACACCAGAAAGCATCCGGTTATCCATAAGCACAGGCCGACTATGGCGGGTGAGGTAAAGAATCGTTGGAAGACATCGCGTAAAAGCAATCCAATGATGGCAGTGGGCAGAGAACCCACCAGGATCATGACCGCCATTCTTACGCCGCTACCTGAATCAGTAAAGGCGGATCTGGGTGGGACTGATCCAGAGCGGCTAAAAAATCTGAGACAGTCCGTAAGTATCAAAAGGAGGTCAGCACGAAAGACCACGAATACCGCCATAAGGGTAGCGACATGGACTGTCACGTCGAAAAACAGTTGTGGTTCCCGGAGACCGAATAGATGCTGGGCCAGCGCTAGATGCCCTGAGCTGCTTACCGGAAGAAATTCAGTGATGCCTTGCAGAATGCCGAGACACAAAGCCTGCAGGATGTTCATTAGATTGCTGCTTTCGTACTGCGGAGTCCAGACCGTGGACGGAAGGCAGCATGGCGCAATCCTGCATGAATGCCCACGATCCAGCTATAAGGTTAGAGATGGAAGTGTAGGGGCAGGGAGTATATTCCTCCACAGGTGTCTTCACAATCAGGTTGTTTAAGGAGCGTGGTTTTGGTTAATAATCTTCCGCTCCGAGAGGGCGGGTAAAAGTGTACTTGGCAGGTTCCACCATCAGTTTCTTTGCAGCCTCCCCAGTATTGCCCCCTAATATGCTGAAAGGTAGAGAAACGACGAAGAAAGCAGTCCCAACTACAGTTGCCGCAAGGCCGAGAGGTCTGAGCAGCACCAAGTCAAACATCATAGACGCTGCATTCCTGTCTTCTCCGGTAATGTACTGCTTCTCTTTGGCCAAGGCCGGAGATGCAGCCCAGGTGAACAACAGCGCGGCTGCGATCAGAAAAACCAGAGATTTCTTCTTGAGAGTGCACATGTAGATACCCTCCTCGCGAAAAGGGCGGCTTCGAGGCTCACAGTTCCGCCCGCTAATATTTGGGGAATAGCAGAGAATAAATCAGCAATACAGTACCTTACCACAAAAGTACCTGAATATGCTATGCAAATGTTGTACCTCTCATGATGAAAAGTCACCGCAATCCGAACTATTTGCTTTTCGATGCTGTAGAGAGAAGAAAACGGAAATTCTGGTCATCTGCTACTTGTAATGATAGCCATGGTTTTTTCTGGACTTTTACCAGGCGGAGAGCTAAACTTTCCGCATGCGAAAAGCCTTATCGTATACCCTGCTTTACTCCTAACCACGACGAGCTGGTATCCATCCGAACTAAGAAAGGAGATCTGTTATGAGTTCGACCCCACAACATTGCCCAGGATACGAATCTTTCCGGGATCTCAAATCATTTGTCTGCAAGTGTAACAACTGTGGTGCAGAGAAAGAGATTTTTTCGGACGAGTTCAACAAAACGCACACCTGTACTGCATGCGGCACGAGCATTGATTTCACCACCTGCTCTTATGAGGCGGGGGGAGGGGATGATACTCCCCGTTGACAGTTCAATCGCTTTGTCAGCAAAGATTGCTAGCTGTTTGGGAACACTTGAGTGCTACTGTCTATGAAATCCCAAGCTCCAAGCACCAAATTACAAACAAATCTCAAATTCCAATATCCAATGACCAAAACATTTTTGGAACTCTTCTATTTTAAGATGATGTAAAGGTTTGGGATTTTGAAACTGGGGACCCGCCCGCAGGGTGGGGAGTCCGAAAAACCAATTTTGGTCATTGTGATTTGTTTGTTATTTGAAATTTGTAATTTGGAATTTTTGGTCACTTCAGCAGACTGCCGCAAGAGCGGAAAGACTGTTCTGGCCCCTTCGGGGGCAGTTCAACATCGGGTCCTTTGGACCCGTTTTTTTATCTCATTCGTTTATTCAAAATCAAAAACCTGGTTCTTGGGGCCAGTCCAGTTCGCATAGAGCATAGAGCATAGCGCATAGCGAAAAAAGAATAAACGGTAAATGGCATACGATCGGTTTACCATTTACCGTTTCCTGTTTACCTCACACTTTGCGCTATGCACTTAGCGCTCTGCGTCAAGGGACAGTTCAAAGGTGGGTCCCTTAGGTCCGGATTCTTTACTGGTCAGGTCCCGGTTTCTGAATGGCAGATTGGCGAATAGTTCT
>JASFGC010000425.1:0-3181 GCA_050123975.1 Syntrophobacterales bacterium
CAGATCGTGTCGCTCAGGGCAGGCGGCCCAAGGTTGAAGAATTCAGAATCCAGGAGAAAAGAAAGAAAACACTTGTTATTAACTATCTACTGCCGGCTACTGACTACTGGCTACTCTATTTTTTCTCTATGCTCTACGCCCTATGCTCTATGCTTTTCAACTCCTGACTCCTAAGTCCTGACACCTGACACCCGACACCTGAGATTTACTCTTCCCCCTTCATACGATCGACAATGATCGGCACCGCTGGAGGCATGCGGCGGCTACTTTTGGTGACATTTCGAATCATAGACAGGTGGGTACCTTCGACGGTTCGGTGGGGAACTCCTTGCAGCCGGGTAGATTCAACGGTCACCAGGCCGTCTCCCAATCCATGGGTCATTGAAATCATATTTTCGCCAAGTTCGTCAACCCATTGTTGCTGCTCAGCCGACACCTTCTGGCGTACATTGTTAACCCAGCGTTTAATGTCACTCTCGTTCCAGGGGCTGGTAATACCGGCGATGATCAACATATCCACCCCCTCCGGATGAGGACGCCCGTTTAACTCGGTCAAGAAACGGCTTCCCGGCAGCAAGTCGATTTTGGCCTCACCAGCGCCGTCAAGAATTACTCCCAGCCAGTTTGCTTCACCTTTTTTCAACCGAACCAGATGATCACGCACTTCGGTAAACACCCGGAAGCGAGCGAACTCCGATCCATGGTTGGGTGTTCCCACCATAATAAGTGTGCCTACTTCGGGCACCAGCCTTCTTCTTGCAGAGGTGTGGTATTCGATCTTTGGGCTGGTGAGCATTTCTCGGGAAACCAGACCGCCCATGCTGTGAGCCACAATGGAAATTCGGTCTATGCCGAGCTCTTTGAGTCCCTTCAACTCTTGGGAAAAGAACTGGGCCGACTCCACGATGGGCTGGTCATTGGGGTAGTGCATCAGCCACACATTAAAATCTTCTTCTACCAGCTTGGGAGCGAGGTTTTGCCATACCTGGCCGGGGTCATCCAGACCGTGAATCAGAACGACGGAGTTGCGCTCCAGAGCAGGCCCACGGGGTGATTTTTCATCCGCTTCAAAGAAAAATAAGCCGAATGTTTGGGTGAATTTTGCGGTCTGTTCCGGAAATTTTTCTTTGACGGTTTGCCGAAGTTGACGACGCAGTTCTTTTTCTTGCTCCCGGTACTTGCTGGTAACGAACTGCCACAGTCCGAGGAGCAGGAGAACAGCGCCTAAGACCCAGAGCCAACGGAGTTTTTTTGTTTTTTTATTGGACATCGAAAATCTGATCCTAAGTGCTGAGAAAAATTACATAGCGCATAGCGTGAGAATCAGTAGTTTGGACAGTTTTTCGCTCTGCGCTCTGCGCTTAGCGCTTTGCGTCATAGGGGCAGTCATAGAGATTCACTACAGCGCCAGTTTTACTCGGTCTCATCGCGGCTCGACCTCAGCAAGTTCGTGTGCTCGTTCGACTGCGGCCACACAAGGATTGGCCACACCGGTTCCAGTGTCGCTCAGGACCAGGACCAAAAAGGCGGGGTTGATGAAACTTCCAGCAATGCCCGCACCACGTCCAATCCACCTTCGACGAGGAAGCCGCGCCACGGATACCTCGGGCTGGGAGAGGCTGCCGGTAATCTCCACCGGGTTGGCGAGACTGACAAGGCTGGCTCGCTTTGGTCTTGGAGCGAGAAGCACATCCAACTCCTCTGTCTCCAGATCCACCATGCCACTGCCCGCAATGGTGATTCGCCGGGTATCCAGGAGAATATCCTCGATCTTTGCCAAACCCTCCTGCAAGTCGATGTGCGCCACCATACAGTTCATCTCGGTCACTGGCTGCCTTTGCCATCGGGGCGAGAGCAAGGTCGGAATAAGATCAGACGCCCACAGATCCAACCTCCTGCCGGTAATCTTACCGGGTCCAGCGATGATGGTGATGTGACCATCGGCATTGGCCAAGAAGGTGCGTCGCGTAGCACCGGGGCCGGACAGGTTGACATAGAGATCGGCGCGTCCCTCAATGAGGTCCCTATCTGTCATTTTTCTTTGATAAAAGCCGTAGTCTATATCTATGAGGCTGAGCTGAAACCGGTTCAGAGGTGGTTTGACAGCGGCGTTTATGTCTATCTCTTGGCTAATCTGTCCACCGGTAAAACCCGTAATGCTGAGAGATGCTTTGAAGCGGCCGTCCTTAAGGTTCACTTTCGAGACTAAGTCACCGAGATCTCCCATACGGGTGAGAATACGCTCAGCCCTGATATCGAGATCCAGGTCAGCCGCTGAAAGAGTGTCTATCGGAAGCGTGTAATCGGGGATGACGCGGGGTGTATCCTCCGCTGGTCCGGTATCTTCATCCTCATAATCCTCATAGAAAAGTTCGACGTCGTCCAGATGAAGCTCTCTGGTAAATATACTCGCTGTGATTGTGGGGCGTGGGGGCTCGCGCACTACCGTTATGTTCGCCTTGAGATCAGTCTTGCCAACCCGGAGATCCTCATCATAGGTGAATTGGCTGCCGCGAGCAGAAACCCTCCCCGTGGCCCGAAATTCGCCACGCAGGGGCACCGCGAAATCAATTAACGGGGCGAGGCCTTCGATTTCTTTGCCGGTTATTTCATGCTCGAGGTCAAACTCTTTCTTATCAAATGGCCTGGCTATGGTGCCTTCTGCCCGAAACTGCACATCTGGTGTCTGCAGGGCCACACGCATTGGGAGCACCGTATCAATTGTCCGCATGCCCGCCAGACTCACTCCGCTGACAGTAGCATTAAAAGGAACACTTCCGAGCGTTCCAGTGAAAGTGGCTGTTACCGGCTGGTCCTGGCGGGCGACGAATTCCGCACTCTGAAAGGTAACATCGACCTTCTCGGCAGCAAAGTTTGTAGTGTAGCTCACCTTTGCAGGCCTCATTTGCAGAGTGATGGCAGCCTGTTCGAGCAAAGCGTGCACGGTCTTACCTCTACTACTGCCCTCCACCTTCATGGCATCCACGGTGCCGACCAGTATGTCAGGGAGTTTTAATTGTTTGAGTGTTTGTCCTGCATCAATTCGCCCGATGTTAGCTTTGAGCGAGATATTGGGCACGTTTCTGCGCTGGATCAGACGAATGTTCCCTTCTATGGGTGCAGTCGCCACCTTGGCGCGAAACGAAACGTTCAGGTTGCCGTTTGCAACCTTCACTTCAGA
>JASFGC010000426.1:0-3162 GCA_050123975.1 Syntrophobacterales bacterium
TGGCTTTCACCGGGCAGCGGTCAGCGCATTTCCCGCAAATACCAAGACTGAAGAAAAGACAGTAGGCTTGGTGGTACTGGTAAGGTCGTGGGGTAGCGGCAATCTCCAGTCTGGCCACCACTGATCCAGCCCGAATAGCCTTGCCCACAGGGGTGATTAAACCATCGCAGAGGCCAAAGGTGCCCAATCCCCCTGCATGGGCTGCGTGGCGCTCCGACCAATTGGAGGCGAAGCCGTATCCCTGTGAGTCTTGTCTGCACCAGTGCGGCGAAAGCATTGGTGCCACCGCCTGGATGTTTTCATCTGACATCGTTTTGACAACGTGCTGACGCAAGGTAACATTGAACTTCTCACCCAAACCTCGGGCTGCTGCCCAACGGATCGAGGGATAGGCTTTCTGCTCAGCGTTTTCATCTTTTGTCGCCCGGGTCTGTGGCAGGATCCAGCTAATAACGGTAAGATCTTCCGGGGCCGCTGTAACATCAGGAAAACTCAACTGGAAGATCTCCAATGGAGTCCAGTAGAAATCGCCAATGTGACCTTTGAACTCCTGATAGATGGCATCATCACCGCGAGAGAAGCCAACCAAAGGTGCATCCCAGGCGACCTCCCCACCAGGCAAACCCAGGGTGTTCAGAGGAGAGGTAGCTACAAAATCAGCTATTTCCCGTCTCAGCCAGTTAGCTGCACTCTCTTGAGACTTTCTGGTAACCATACTGAGCCTTTCTTAATCATACATGACCATTTTCGAGCAACTATACAGCACCCGCGAACAAGGGGTCAAATCTTTATTCTTGACAATTTACTCTGATTTAGATCATAACTTTGCATGGCCAGAGCGTTAAGAATCCAATATCCAGGTGCATATTATCACGTGACCTGCAGGGGGAACGAGCGCAAGGATATATTTCATGATAATGTGGACCAGAAAATATTCCTTGAGAAACTGGCGCTATCTCTTGAGATTTACAACGTTTCCCTGTTGTCATATGCATGCATGTCCAACCATTTCCACTTGCTGGTAACCACGCCGAATGGGAACCTTTCCGAATTTATGCGACACTTCAATATCTCGTACACCTTTGCCTTCAATAAAAGGCATAATCGTGTGGGACATCTCTATCAGGGGAGATACAAGTCCTTTTTGATCGACGCGGATGACTACCTCCTTGAGGTTTCTCGCTACATACATCTAAACCCTGTTCGCTTGGAAGTATCTGCGAAAATGAGCCCTCAAGAGAAGTGGGAAGCTCTCATTCACTTCGAAGGGACGAGCTTGCCCGGATATCTATCTTCAAAGAAGCGGCAGAATTTTATTGACTATGAAATGGTTTTGTCTCATATGGGCGGAGATAATCGTGGCGGTAGGCAGCAGTACCGTCAATTTATTAAGTGGGCCTTATATAACAAAATGGACAACCCTCTGAAACTGGGCAAAGGGCATGGCATTGTAGGGAAGAATGACTTCATTAAGTGGGTCAAACATAAGTTTGTCGACAAAGACGCATCAAGTAGAGAGCAGCCAGCCATGAGGGAGTTGGGCAGAGAACTTCAGCCAGATAGGTTGATTGATCAGTTTGCCGCCTTGGTTGGGAAAGAAAAGGAAGAGTTGTGTCAGCGAGGCAGGCACTCTTTGGAACGGTCTATGCTGATGGAGTTATTATATCGTTATGGCCGGCTCAGCCAACCTGAGATTGGCAGATTAGTAGGAGGCGTTGACTACTCGGCAGTAAGTCAGGCGAGAAAGAGATTGCAAATTAAGCTTGAGCGGGAACAAAAATTGAAGAAAAGGTTTAAACAAATAGCAAGGGACTTGAGCGAATTGTCAAGAATAAAGATTTGACCCCAATTGCAATTGTAATGGACCGCTATGCTTTTCTG
Organism: Syntrophobacterales bacterium; assembly: GCA_050123975.1. Lineage (GTDB taxonomy): Bacteria > Desulfobacterota > Syntrophobacteria > BM002 > BM002 > BM002. The sequence continues at coordinate 1,882 of JASFGC010000426.1, forward strand.
ATGATTGAGTAGGACTATTTCTCAGAATCAAGGAAAGGATAGTCTGTGTAGCCTTGTTCATCCCCACCATAGAAGGTTGTCTCATCAGGTTCATTCAATGGTGCATCCTTTTTGAATCGCTCTGGAAGATCCGGATTGGCCAGGAAGAGTCTGCCGAAAGAAACAAGGTCGGCATCTCCTGTTTCAAGCACCCGTTCCGCCCTGTCTCGATCGTATCCCCCGTTGGTCATGTAGACCCCTTTATAGATTCCCCGCAGTTTCTGGGTTAGGGGATTCAAACAAGCGCTGAAATCAGTTGGATTGCTAAGATCGATCTCAACAATGTGCACATATGCGAGGAGGTAGCGGTTCAGTTTTTCAGCGACGTGGCTGAAAAGTAATTCCGAATTTGAATCGTACATGTCGTTAAATGGGTTCTCCGGCGAGATGCGAACTCCCACCCGTCCTTCTCCCCAGACATTGACCACTGCCTCGGTCACTTCAAATAAGAGCCGGGCGCGATTCTCCACGCTGCCGCCGTACTGATCAGTCCTTTGGTTTGTGCCATCGCGGAGGAACTGGTCTAGTAGATAACCATTGGCTGCGTGGAGCTCTACACCGTCAAAGCCCGCCTCCCGAGCATTTTCCGCCCCCTGGCGAAACTGCTCCACAATCCCGGCAATCTCTTCTGTTTCCAAAGCTCGAGGTTCAACGAAGGGCTGGGGACCTTCGTAGGTCATCGCCTCCCCTTCTGGCTTGACGGCGGAAGGAGCAACTGGTGCTGCCCCCTTGGGCTGCAGGGAGGGGTGAGAAACGCGTCCACAGTGAAAGAGCTGAAGAAAAATCAGGCCTCCCCGTTTATGCACCAAATCTGTCACCAGCCTCCAACCGGAAATCTGCTCGGGTGAATAAATCCCGGGCATGTCCGGATATCCCAGCCCCTGAAGAGAAACTTGCGAGGCCTCGGTAATGATGAGGCCAGCTCCAGCTCGTTGCGCATAATAAAGAGCATTCACAGGCTGGGGTGAATTTCCTCTCCCAGCACGATTGCGAGTCATGGGTGCCATGACCATTCGGTTTTTTAAGTCATAGGGACCCAGTTTGTAGGAAGAGAAGAGATTCATGTCCAGCTCCTTGCGCGAATTCCACAGTTCCCCATGGGTCTTCTCAGCCTTTCGTCAGTTATTCACCTTTAACCCGGATATTTCATGAATTACTTTCTGCGACCACGGATATGGCCGTCCTTCCTGGCGTCCTCGGGTGTCGGCCCCTGCGACGTACCGTTCAGGTACGCCTCGAAAC
>JASFGC010000427.1:0-3132 GCA_050123975.1 Syntrophobacterales bacterium
ACTGCAGCACGTGGTTATGACTTGCTCAGCAGAATTTATTCAACATTGAAAACCTGGTCATTAGGGCCAGGTCAGAGTTCAATGGCTTTGCCGGTGCAGATGCGAACCATTTTGGAGTACTGGAGTTTTGGAGTATTGGAGTGTTGGCAAAAACGAAAGCCCGAATTTAGCTTGCATTGTCCCTTTCATTAATCCATCACTCCACCACTCCATCACTCCAGCAGACTGCCGCTAGAAGGAAAGACTAAGGAAGCCCCCTCAGGGGGCAGTGCAAAGCCGGGCCTGCCGCGCCGTAGCCATGGCGAAGGCGGGTCCTTTGGGTCCGGATTTTTTATTTTCTATTGGTGAGTTCAACTCCATGCCACGGACAGAATTTCCAGGCACCGCTCAACTTTTCTCCGTCAACTGGACATATTTTTGCTGGAAGAAGCGAACCCAAAGGCAACCTCCATTTGAATACTCTCTGGTCCAGTTTCACCGAAAAGGCTCCCTCACTTTTGGCAACTGCAATATTCTGCCCCATGGTGTTTTTGGCTGGAAATAGAAAGAAATGCATGTTTTGCCCTATGGGGCCGAGCATGTTCACAAAAACAGGCTTCATCATTGCGAGAAAATTTTTTGTATCTGCATCGATATTTTCGTTGCTCAACGGGCGGTAACGAGTTCCCTGGCTATCTATGACCTGAATACTGCCTCGGATAGTTGTCTCAGATTTGTAGGTAACCCCTCCGAATGATCCGATATTGCCATCAACGGCCACGATGAGCATGTAAGGACGAAGGACTTTGATGAACTCTTCCGTTTGTGCTGCTGTCATGTTTGGATCCTGTTGAAAACTGGCCCGCCAAAACTCCTCAGGAATCCACCAAATGAGCGTCATCTCACCTGATCTATCACTCATCTTCTGGGTCTCTTGCACCAGAGCATTGACGTCAATTTTTGAATCTTGGGCAAGAGACAAACTCATCCATCCACAGATAAAAAATATCCCCATAAGAACCCTTAGGCTGCAAAATTTCAAAGATTTCATTTCCTCTCGTCCTTTCTTGGCTATCAAATGACGATTTCTGTTGTGAAAACGATAGTGGCGTTCCCGGCCACTTGCACTTTCACCGGCTGTCTTTTCCGGACCTCAACAGATACGGTAACGATACCTGGTCTGCCGATAGCCTCCCCTTGCTTGCCGCGAAAAGTGACGGTTCCATCGGATGTACTGAGAATCTGGTGATGCACCAAATATGCCCCGAGAGGTCCGTGGGCATTTCCTGTTACCGGGTCCTCTGGAATCCCTATTGCAGGTGCGAACATGCGGCCATGAGTCAATATGTCTTCAGAATCAGAATCAAAGGTGAAAACGAAATATCCATTGCAGTCGATTATCTTACTCAGGCCAGTTAACCGCATCATGTCTGGTTGGAGAGCATTGAGTGTTTCTCTTTTTTTAATGCCTACCATGACTTTCGAATGTCCGGTCGAAGCTATTTGCACCGGACATCGCTCATCCAGATCGCCGGTATCCAAGCCTAATGCTTTCATGATTTCAGTTTGCTGTTCCTCCGCAATAGGAGGAGATATCTCAACGCTTCCCTGGGTCATGATGATTGTATAGTCGGAGTCCTCCTTGACAATATCCACCGGCAAGATGCCGATACCGATGCGCTGCTGAACTGTGCATGAGGGTAGATCGTTTTCAATAGCACGAACATAGTGAGCGGATATTGTGGCATGCCCACACGATGGGACTTCAGTGGTTGGAGTGAAGAAACGAATCCACACTTCGTGATCAGCTGCTGTGGGAGAAAGAAGAAAGGCTGTCTCAGCATTGTTTAATTCACGGGCGATTGCTTGCATGTGTGAATCTGTTAGACCATCAGCATTGGCCACAACCCCGGCTGAATTTCCTGTAAACCGCTCCCTGGTAAATGCATCAATCTGGTAAATTTGAAAGGTCTTCATTGGGTATGCTCCATTTGGCCTGGACGCGAGCGATTGAGAAGAAGTGCCACCAGCGGCAGCAGAATCCAGGGTATCGCGTAGTAAACGCTCAGATACCAATACCTAGAGATGAACTGGATACCGTGGCCCAGATAAAGCCCGCAGTAGAGCCAGTCATAGAGCGCTAGAGGCACTGTGAAATAGAATGCCAGCCAAAGCGCAACCGGAAGCCGTCTCTCCGGCTTTAACCGTTTCAGCACGAAATAGACGATAACAGATATGGGGATCAGTACAAGGGAGTCAAACCAAACCATCGGAACGGTGGAGTACTGCTGATAGTAAGAAGGCAGCCCAGCTAGCCAAAAGCCGCCCCAGACAACAGTGGCGATCAGGAAGATTCGAATGTGACCTCGCTTGGTCAATGTGGAATACCTCTAAAAAGCCTGCCTACGGCCGAATTAAGTGGTCCATGGATGCTTCGACCCATTCGGCAGGCTCCCCGGGCCTATGCCCGGGACAGGCAGGGCAGGCTGGTTCAGGGTTTTGACTGCAGCGCGTAGTTAACCTTCTCGCTTTCGTAGCTTCACAGCAATATATCCCGCCACGATGAGATCGAAACTGATGCAGGCCACAGGATACCAATCAGGGACGAATGGTTGTCCCCTGACAAGGTGCAAAAGGATATCCCACGCTACATGAGAGGCCCAGCCGATAACTAAAAACCAGAGCGAAACCTTTAGCCCGAGCACCGCAATAAGCGTGAATACCAGCAGTCCAATGAGTTCGATTATTAACCATTGGGTGGTTGCACCAGTGAAGGAGAACGCCACATAGAACAATGCGGCTACTATCAAACCTATACTGTAGATAAACGGTTCTCGCTGAGGCCCCCTTGTTCTCGCGAACAAAATAAACAGTAAGGCAAGCACCGCCCCAAGTATGAGTTGAAAGAGCTTCTCCATCAGAGAAGGCTAACACTCAGCTGAGCTGCTGTCCACCGAAGCCGCGAGCTTACATGCCCTGCAAGGTAAAGCCGCGACTGGTCAGGCTGGGTGTGTCAATTCAATTTTAAGGACTTGTAAACTTCCATACTTTGAAGCCCAGATCTCATGACCGCTTTCCTGAGTCTGGGATTGAAAATAAAATGAGACTTACAATTCTTGAAAAATATGTTCCTTCTCAGTGCTCTGGTCTTCT
>JASFGC010000428.1:0-3107 GCA_050123975.1 Syntrophobacterales bacterium
CTCGGTCCAGCGGATGGTGCCAAAGATCCTGCCATTCAATGGTGTAACGGCCAAGCCAGTCACCCATGAAAAGGGCGCGCTCGGGAGCATGTTTACAAATATCGGCAATGATCTTTACGCACTGATCATTGTTGAAATGAGAAAGGGTTCCAAATGAGTTGAAATAAAAATCAAATGGAGCTTCGTCATTCATTATCTCAGGAATGAGACCATTGGAAAGATCTCCCTGAATGAATCTCATTTTGGGGTTACCGCCGTAATACTCTTCGGCCTGTTTGAGGAGGTCCTCGTTAATATCAACTCCCACGTAGTCTTTCAACATGTCCTCGGTGATTGCCTCGGTAATGTATTCGTAGATTCCTGGATCTTTGGTGGTGACCCCCATAATCAGATCATAGCCGTCACCGCTACCGCACCCCAGGTCCAATACACGTACCCTTTCCAACCGTTTACTTTTATGCTCCACCAAATCGGTGAGGGCGGGACGTAAAAAGATGGCAGTTACCTGGTCCTCCCAAAATCTCCTGACGTTGTCATACTTGCCGAGCAAGCCTGAGGCCCTGTCATATTTGCCGGTGTGAAAAGCCTGGGTATATGCTTTTTTCTCAGACATTTATTCTCTCCCTAGGGGTCACACTGCCATTGTTTTCAGGACATCGATGGCATCAAAGGCGTCTTTGCAATAGGCATCCGCCCCGATTTCTTGGGCAAACGCTGCTGAGGTAGGCGCTCCGCCAATGAGCACTTTTACACTGTCGCGAAGGCCCTCTTCCTCGAGTTTCTGCACAACCTCTGCCATCACTCGCATGGTTGTGGTTAGAAGAGCAGAAAGGCCGATGAAAGGTGCCCCGTTTTCTTTTACGGCACCGATAATTCGCTCCGGAGAAACATCCGTACCCAAATCAATGATCTGATAACCGGCTCCCTTCAGCATTATGGCCACGATGTTCTTGCCGATGTCGTGGAGGTCTCCAGCCACCGTGGCGATAACGAACGTGCCCTTACTTTTTACTCCAGCTTTGATCAAGTGGGGGCTGAGGATATCCATTGCCACTCCGACACACTCAGCCGAAGCGAGCATGTCTGGAATGAGGTATTGATCACGCTCAAATTTCTCTCCCACCTCCTCCATGGAGGTGGTAAGGGCGTCGATCACTATGTCCTTCGGCTCCACACCTTTGTCCAGAGCCTCATTCACCAGCTCGGTAACACCTGGCTGACCCTCCAGACCATCATCAAAACCCTCGTCTTCAGCCTCCACTCTCCCCTGGACAACGTTGAAAGCTATTGCCTTAAGAAACTCATGTTGATCCATTCTTAATATCTCCTCTTTTTTTGCGGGCAAGATTAGGCTCGAATTCAACTACGAAGAAAACGAAGTAGTAACGAATGTGCGATCACCAAATCCGCAATCCGCAATCCGCAATCCGAAATCCTCTACACTTGTTTTAAGCTCGGCAGAATTCCTGGAACCTCCGCAAAAATCCGCTCTTGGAGTTCCTGGTCTAGATGCTCGGCCGGCTCAGATTCCAGTTTGGCCATGTAATCAAGAGCATTCTCTATGACTTTGTCCTCGAGCCCTTTCGCCTCAAAGCGATAAGGGTTGGAAATATCACCACGGTGCATCGCCTTTCGAGCGAAGCGGGCATAGAGCCGGTGGCTAGAGGCCATGACTTTCTTTACTATCCTGAGCATGTCATCTATTTCGGCCTTATCAACCTTAGGCTCTCGTAAACAATGCTTTATTTTGCCGATCTGCTCGTTATCCAATACCGCCTGAATGGGACAGAATGTATTGGTTCGATCTAGAAGGCCAAAGGCATAGTGGATATATTGAGCCCCACTCATGGCCATGTACAAATGGGTAAGGAGCTTTTCGAACAGTGCCTGCATGCCGGGGACCTTGGCGTCTCCGACTCCTGCAGTGGAATAGCAGGGTATCCTGTAGTGTCGAGCCAATTGGACGCAATCGATGTTGTATTGATTGAATTCAGGACAACCATAGAGGTCGTGCAAGTCATCGAGACGAGCGCGGACGGGTACACTTCCGTACAAAACGGGAGCACCCTCTTTGATCAGTTGGACCAGGGTTATGCTGACGAGAAGTTCTGCATTGATCTGGGCCACCATGCCCGCTTCCTGGATGGGCGCGGAAGATCCTCCCTGAGGGGAGGAGGACATGACCAAAGGTAAACCTCTTTCTACAATGGCGAAGACCTTCTCGGCGGTATCATCCACGATTTGAAGAGGGCTTTTGAAAACACAGGTGATGAAGGAGACCACCGGATTTTTTCTGAGCGGCTCAACACCTCCAGTTATAATTTCCCCCATGCGGACAACGTCGTCCAGGCTTTCCACAGTGGTCAAGCCGGCCTGAACATGCTTGGTAATATTGTTGAGACTTGCAAAAAACTTGTTCACGTCATGATTTTCATTCGTGATCTCGGGGTCCTGAATATTGAGAGGGCGAATAAAGAAATCAAGGTGTTCCAATTTATCGCAGAGCTTGGCGGCACGGCTGAGCAGGGCAGTGTTTCCTCTCAGTTCCTTGTATTGGGGCATCTTGACCTTGACATCTCCGCCATTGACACTGACAAACTCTTCCATCTCCGTTTCAATCCAAATGTTGGCCTCCGAGCCGGAGCCGAAGTAGACTCGGGGGACCTCAGCATCCAGAAAAAGACGATTTTCCTCTTTTCTGGCTCCTAAAACAATGCGAGACGGTGCCTTTGCCACCGCTTCCTTTATGAGGCCGGCAGGAAAAGTCACTCGCCAGCAAGGGGATATGGATTTTTCGTCCTCCCAGACCTTGGCTCCGTGCTGTTGGAAGAGTTTTGCCGCTCGCTCGTTGTAACACCAGATTCCGGGATCGGCCAAGATGCTCAGCGAGGCTTGGTCCAGCCATTTTACTTGCTCCTGGCTCAACCTCTCATATGGCTTTACAATCACTCCCTCTCTGTATGAGTCGATCACCTTTTCCTCCTTTTAATCAGCTATCAGCGGTCAGCTTTCAGCTCAATCCCGTCAACAGACATTGGTCATTTGTAATTGGAGGCTGAAAATTATCCATTTGCGGCATTGTATCAATCAGTGCCTAGTGCATAGTT
>JASFGC010000429.1:0-3095 GCA_050123975.1 Syntrophobacterales bacterium
TTTTTCGTCCGTGGTCCGTAGTCCGTTGCAAAAAAACGAAGAGCGCAAAGTGCAGAACGTATAGGGTTGAAGAAATTGTTCTGTAGGAGAGACCTCCTGGTCGCGATTTGATAGTATGACGTCTGCCTACTGGCATGAGACTTATATCGCAACGAGGACGTTGCTCCTACAATTAATGTGAGCGTTGCCCATGGTTAAGGCTGTCAGCCGTTTATACGTTAAACGGTGTACGCTACGCCTTCATCATTTGCAACGGACCACGGACAACCGACGACTGACAGGGATAAGCAGATTCACCAATGATCAAAACCAAAACCCTGGAAATACTGGACAGCACCTTGAAACGTTGTGGTGAACGTGGCCTGTTCCAAATCCCTGCCGGATTTGAAATTCAGCTGGAAGTGCCCAGGGTAGAGGCTCATGGCGATTTTGCCACCAATGTCGCTTTAACACTCGCCAAACCAAACAAGTGCTCGCCGAGAGATATCGCCACCTCTTTTGTTGAACAGTTGGCTGACGGAGATGGTTTTTTTGCCAGCGTGGAGATTGCCGGTCCCGGGTTCATAAATCTCGTAATTAGTCCATCTGCATGGTTCCAGATCCTGGACGAAATACACCGCCTGGACCATAATTATGGCCTGTCTCTGCTCGGAGACGGCCGCTCTGTACAGGTGGAGTTCGTCAGTGCCAACCCTACCGGTCCCCTGCATGTAGGGCACGGACGGGGAGCTGCAGTGGGTGACGCTCTTGCCAGCATATTGGAGGCCACCGGTCATAGGGTGGAGAGAGAGTATTACATAAATGATGCCGGGACACAGATTGAGACACTCGGGCGTTCTGTCTTCTTGCGATATCAGCAACTCTTAGGCCGCCAGGTGGACTTTCCAGAAACCTGCTACCAAGGTGATTACATTCAGGTGCTGGCCCGCGAGATGCAGGAAATCCACGGAGATTCCTACCTCAATGTTGACGAGGAGGAGGCGCTCCCCCTCTTCAGTGATTTTGCAGGCAAACGTATTCTCGACGGTATTCGAGATGATCTCCAGGAGTTCGGTGTCACCTACGATCGATGGTTCAGCGAGAAAAGCCTCTATGAGAACGGAGCGGTGGATCGGGTGATCGAAACCCTGAAAGCGGCTGGTCATATCTATAAGAAAGATGGTGCCCTCTGGTTTCGCTCCACCGCTTTGGGAGATGAAAAAGATCGAGTGGTGGTCCGAGCCAATGGCATGACCACGTATTTCGCTTCAGACTTAGCTTACCACCAGGACAAATACCTCCGCGGGCTTGACCTGGTCATTGATCTTTGGGGTGCTGACCACCATGGGTATATGGACCGGATGTATGCTGGAGTCATGGCACTGGGGAAAGAACGCGAAGCTCTCAGATTACTCCTGGTGCAACTGGTAAACTTGCTGCGTAAAGGACAACAAGTGGCCATGTCCACTCGAGCTGGTGAATTCGTCACCCTCCGGGATGTAATCGCTGAAGTGGGGCGTGACGCGGCCCGCTTCACTTTTCTGACCCGGCGCTCGGACAGCCCCTTGGATTTCGACCTCGAACTCGCCAAAGAAAAAAGTGCTGACAATCCTGTTTACTATGTCCAGTACGCCCACGCTCGAATTAGCAGTATCATCAGGCTGGCGGAGGAACAGAAGCTCGATTTAAATGACAAGGAGAAGCTCGATTTCAACCGACTAGAATTACCTGAGGAATTGGCTCTCATTAAACAGCTCAGTTTATATCCGGAAGTGGTGGAGAACAGTGCCCGCTTTTTGGAGCCACATCGGATTCCTTACTACTTGACCCAATTAACTGCGGCCTTCCACAGCTACTACAAACATCATCGAATTATCCAGGATGATCTGGCTTTGGCGCAAGCACGGTTTACCCTGGTCAAGGCAATTCGGGTAGTGATACGCAACGGCTTGGAACTGCTGGGAGTCTCAGCTCCTGAGAGGATGTAGAGACACGGTAGACTGATACGGGTTATTTGAGTTGCATAATATTAGGCTTTCTTTATACTTTAGGCACTTTAGAACATTTTAGTTCATTTTAGGCATTTTAGACATTTATTATCCTATGAGCGCAGCGAGAAAAAAAAAGAAAAAGAAGAAACCGGTTCGATTTGAGGTGAGCAGACTGGCGCTGACCTGCTGGTGTTTTGGCCTCCTCCTGGCTCTACTCTGGATGTTCTTGCTCGGCCTTTTTGTGGGGAAAGGTATAACCCCTGCCAATATCAATTTTACCGAGATCAAGAAAAGAATGATGGCCGAAGGAATCTGGCCCGGATCCGGCGAAATAGAACGGCAGGAGAGCCCTCCTCCAAGTACCACTACGAAAAAGAAAATCCCCCTGAAAGATCTGGAATTTTACGAAAAACTGGCAAAAAAGAAAGAGGCACAGATTCAAAAACCGGCCGCTACCAAGACACCACCGAAGGAAAAACCGTCCACAACGGTAGCTGCCAAACCACCACCTGCGCAGAAGAAAGAAAAGAGTTCTGTACCTCAAAAATCTCCACCACCGGTAGAGAAGAAAGAAAAGAGTTCAGCACAGCAAAAACCATCCACAAATCTCTTCACCGTTCAATTGGCCTCCTTTAAGGATTTGTCCAGTGCCAAGAACTTTGCTGGCCGCTTCAGGGGTCTGAAACACAAAACTACCATCAGAGAAGTGGAGATCTCCGGCAAAGGTCGCTGGTATCGGGTGCAGATGGGTAAGCTTGCCAGCCGTGAGGAGGCTACAGTCCTAGCAAACTACTTGGCTAAGAAATACCAGCTTCACGCCTTCGTCATTAATCTGGATGGATAAGTGACGGGTGTCAGGTTTCAGGTGTCAGGTGTCAGAAAAAGTAAAGAATCCGGACCCAAAGGACCCGGCTTTGCCATGGCTACGGCGCGGCAGGCCCGGCTTTGCACTGCCCCCGGAGGGGGCTTCCATACTCTTTCCCCCTTGCGGCAGTCTGCTGGAGTGATGGAGTGGTGGAGTAATGGAGTAATGAAAAAAACAATGCAAGCTAAATTCGGGCTTTCGTTTTTGCCAACACTCCAATACTCCAAAACTCCAGTACTTTAAAATGGTTCGCACCTGTA
>JASFGC010000430.1:0-3092 GCA_050123975.1 Syntrophobacterales bacterium
AGGGCTTTTGCCGAGAAGTGGGCTGATAAGGAAAGAGCTCTTGCTCGGCACGTACTGGAGGCCAAGGAAAAGGTAGTCAGCGTGGACCTACCCGATAAGCAGATTTCTTTCATCACCAGATTGGCTGCGGCTGCTGGTGCCGATGGGCACAGGGCAGACATTGCCATGGCTAAAACCGCAAAGGCAATGGCCGCCTACGGAGGTCGCAATGGAGTGACCCGACAAGAAATTATGGCCGCAGCTCGACTGGTTTTGCCCCACCGCCTGCGACTTGACCCCGCCGAAGAAACATCACCCCTGGAAAAGATCGAACAGGTTTTAGAGAAAGTCCGGGAGGATGACGATACCCTGCCCGAAAAGCCAGCCGCAAAGGGAGAGGTAAAAAAAAACCCAAAGGTCCAGGTTCACTAATCCTTGACTGGGGAACCCGCTACGATATTGGTAGCACTTTTGGAGTGCGCACTCGCGCCAGAACGCCAGTCAGACAACGCAGCCTAACCAGGGGAAAGCGATTTCGACAAACCCCTTTCACTGGAGCTGGACGCTATGTAAAGAGCCGTCTACCCTATGGTCGGCCTCGAAGTATTGCCGTAGATGCGACTCTGCGGGCAGCGGCGGGAAGAAGCACCCAGGATCTTTTGAGACGCGGCTACATCCGGGTGACAACTCCCGATATTCGCGAAAAGATGCGGGTGCAACAGACGGCTGCAGCTGTCCTCTTTCTCCTGGATGCCAGTGGCTCTATGGGCGCGAATCGACGTATGGTACTGACCAAAGGCATAATGCTTTCACTGCTCAGTGATGCCTATCATAAGAGAGATCAGGTGGCCTTGTTGACCTTCCGGGCGGCACAGACGGAACTCCTGCTACCGTTTACCAGGAGTCCCCAGGTGGCAAAACGGCAGCTGAGAAGCTTGGCGGTTGGGGGCAAGACTCCGCTGGGTCTCGGATTAAGAGAGGCTGAAATTCTTATCAGGCGGCAGACCTTGAAGAACACCCAGCTGAGATCTCTCCTGGTGGTGGTGACGGATGGGAAGGGCAACGTGGCGGTTGAGTACGATGATCCCTACGATGAGGCAATGCATTACGCCGGGCTGGTCAAAAAAAGGGGTATCGAGAGTGTCTTTATTGACACGGAAGAAGATCCCTGCAGCTTTGGCTATGGGCGCCACGTAGCCCGAGCCATGGGGGCGCACTATGTGCTCGCAGAAGACATAGTAAAGAGGGGTGTGATTGAATTGCCGTTGTAGGTCAGAGATCAGAGGTCAGGGGTCGGCGATCAGCCGCCAAGGTAGGCCTTTTTCACTTCCGGATCGGCAAGAAGATCTTCAGAGTTCCCTTCCAGTACCAAGTTGCCGTGCTCCAGGACATAGCCTCTCTTGGCAAACTGAAGAGCCAGTCGGGCATTCTGTTCAACGAGAAGGATGGTGGTGCCGCCTTCTTCATTGATTGCTTTGAGAGCTTCAAACATATGGAGCATGAGCAAAGGCGCAAGTCCCATTGAGGGTTCATCGAGCAACATCACATTTCTGCCACTCATGAAGGCTCTGCCGATCGCTAGCATCTGCTGCTCACCCCCGCTCAAGGTTCCGCCCTTCTGATTTCTCCTTTCTTCCAATCGCGGGAAGATGGAAAATACCTGCTCCAGATCTTGCTCTATTTTGTGGGCACCGTCTTTTCTAGCGAAGGTGGAAAGTTTGAGGTTCTCCATAACCGTCAAATTGTCAAGGATGCGCCTTCCCTCGGGCACGTGGGATATGCCAAGCTTGCTCACTACTCTGTCGGCGGGATATTTGAGCAGGTCTTCGTTTTTATAGATCATCTTGGTACCCGCTTCAACGGGGACCATCCTGGAGATGGCGCGCAGGGTGGTGCTCTTGCCGGCACCATTAGCGCCGATGATGCATACTATCTCACCCTCATCAACATTGAAGTTTATGCCGTGGAGGGCCCGAATCCTACCGTAGGAGACTTTTAGGTTTTCCACCAGCAACATCAGACAATCGTCTCCTTACCCAAATAGGCCTCTATCACCTTGGGATCGTTTTGGATCTCCTCGGGAGAACCCTCAGCGATGAGCTCACCAAAAACCAGAGTCTGAATGATCTCACAGAGCTCCATAACCACTTTTAACCGGTGTTCGATGAGAAAGATCGCCAGGCCAAATTCGCTGTGAATCCGCCGGATAATATCCATCATCTGAATGAGTTCTTCGGGGTTCATTCCCGCCGTAGGCTCATCCAGAAACAATATCTTAGGCTCCGTAGCCAGAGCTCTGGCCATTTCAACCCTTCGCTGGGCCCCATAAGGCAGATTGAGAATTATCTGATCAGCAAGATCAGCCACACCCACAAGTCTTAAAAGACTGTACGCTTTCTCTTCAATCTCTGCTTCTTCTCTGGACCGTTTTGGCGTGCCGAAGAAGGCGCCAAGCAGTCCGTACTTGATCTTTGAGTATTGGGCCATTTTTACATGATCGAGAACACTCATGTGACGCCACAAACGGAGGTTCTGAAAGGTTCTGCCAAGACCCATGGCAGCTATCTGGTACGGTTTTAGACCTACGATTGACTGGCCATTCAGCAGGATATCACCTTCTGTTGGCTGGTAAATGCCGCTTATCAAATTAAAGATGGTGGTCTTGCCAGCGCCATTAGGACCTATCAGTCCCCTTATCTGGCCGGGTTCGATCTCAAGGTTGTAATCGTTTACCGCCCGTAGCCCGCCGAAATCGTGGCTCATATTATTTATATGAAGCAGTGGCATGTTGCTCTCAATCCCTAAGCTAAGCCTCCAAATGACCAAAGGACTAATTCAAGAGGTTTTTTCCTTAAGCCGACTAGTGGAGTAATGGAGTAGTGGAGTACTGGAGTAATGATAAAAAAAAACTTCTCGAGACTGAAACTCTTCCAATAGTCCATCACTCCAACACTCCAGTACACCATCTCCTAAGTCTTCTCCTTTGGTTTAATCAAATTCATCACATTGAATTCTTTAAAGGCAATCAACCCAGTGGGCCGGAAAATCATCACGAGTATCAGCAGGAGCGGAATTATTATCCACTTGAAGATTTCCAACGGCCGCAGCGCTTC
>JASFGC010000431.1:0-3092 GCA_050123975.1 Syntrophobacterales bacterium
GCGTCACGTTCTTTGGCACCGGTGGAAGTATTGATTTCAAAGTTTATCGTGGTGTTTTGACCCAGCCACCCGTAGCAGTTTACAGCTTGATCGAAGATATGAATAATCTTCTTCCTCAGTTTAGTCAGGTAGTGGATGAAATGAACGCGAAAGCTTTTGATGCAAGGCCTCGTCACCTCGCTGCTGAACCAAGACCACAGGCCCAACAGGTTCAAACAGCGCCAGCTCCTGTTCCCACGGAGACCACTCCCACCGGGTCTAAGATGGCGAGTATTAAACAACAATTAATCCAGGAAAAGCCCGTGGTTTCTGACACAAGCCAGCCGGCAAGGTCAGCAACTCTAGTGGCGCCACAGCCACCCCCGTGGAAAAGCCAAAAACTGAAACATGCGCTAGTGAGCGTTGCCGTGGGAGATCTTCTAGGAGACCAGGCCAATCAATTGGCAGCTATCAGTAACAAGGATTTGCTTGTGTATCGATACTCCGAGGGGAAGCTCCGGCAACTAGCTGAAATTCCTGCAGGCAAAAAGGACCGTTTTATTTGGGTATCCGTCGCTGATATCAACCAAAACGGCCGGGACGAGATCTTTGTCACCAACCAGAAAAAGCTCAGTGGTACCCAGATAAGACATTCTTCTTTTGTGCTGGAGTGGGATGGCAGCCGATTCGCCACCTTGGCCAGAGACGTAGATTATTATTTGAGAGCTGTGCGAATTCCCGGTGAACCCGTGAGGCTGCTGGGACAAAAAAGCGCAGATGATGGCACCTTATTGCCTGAGATCTACAACCTGGTCTGGAAAAACAGTAACCTCCTTGCCGAAAGCAGGCTATCTGCTCCAGAGTCTGCAGATATTTTTAACTCAGCAATGGGAGACATTATCAGTCAGGGCCAAACTGAGACCATAATGATCACAGACAAAGGATATCTCTTTCTCATGGACATAAATGGTCATTCCATCTGGAAAAGCTATGATCACTTCGGCAGCACCGAAAACTACCTTGAACTCCCCTTGGCCGCAAAAGATATACCTCAGCCGATGGATGATATAAAGGGTGACGGCTACCGCTTCGCTCCTACCGAGATCGATGATCCCAACGTCAAGAGACGCCACCTTGCCTCTCCAATTTTGTTGAGGGATCTGAACCGTGACGGCAAGTTGGAAATCATCATTACCCACAATCTCCCCACCTTGGCCCAGCTCGGCGGCAGCAGCCACTACAGCAAGGGAGAGATTCTTTCACTGAGCTGGGGCAACTATGGGATGTTGGAAAACTGGAAAACTGATGAAATCGAAGGCGTGATAACGAGCTTGCAGATAGGTGACATCAATGGAGACGGGATGGAGGAGTTGATCATCTCTACCATCCAGTCCGGCGGCCTCAGTAGCCTATGGAGGGCCAACAAGAGTGTGATCCAGAGCTATCCTCTGAGACCAAGATAATGTGAGGATTTAATTCTCAAAGGTTCGGGACGACCTCTCGGTCGTCCCGAACTGAAAGCATCAGATTGCAGCGTCCTAGTCTAGAAGGCGTAGAACATCGAGGTCGTTATACGCTGTCCTTTATCCCTGAAATTGTTACCCCCGGCATCCTCACGATTAGCCTGCAAATGCATAAATTCAGCGCCCACTTTGATAGCTTGCGTTAGGCTGTACCAGGTATTGACAAATATGGTCCTGTTCTCCTTAAATTTGCGGTTGAGGTTCCCAGTCTGTCTCTCATATTGACTGTCATCGGGATCGTCTATACCAAATCCGGCGGTAGCGCTCCATTTGGGCGTAATCTTGTACGTGGCATCGATCCAGCCACCCCAGGCTTCCCATTCTTCGAATGAAGTGCCGGCACCAGAATCTGTGTCAGAGACATCCAGGTTGTAGCGGAGGAAATGGGAACCAATACCTTCACCGGTCCAGATTTCCCCTTTGACCAATACGGGCCCCAAGCTAAGTTTCGCCTCGGCACCGACAACCCAGCGGTCAATATCATCATCACTGCCCGTGCTGTTTTTGACTTTATCACTCTGATAACCACCATCCACGGCCACCATATGCTTGCCGTCAAAGGCTTCAAAGCTGTAAGCCACCCGGCCAAGAGCCCAGGGATACCTGGTTTCACTCGCAGTGTCCGTCCTGCGGTGTAGCATGGCACCTGCCAGCAACTCAAAACCTTCAATTTTTTGACGCAGGGTCACCTGCGGTACCCGCCACCACAGGTTACCTGAGGCGCTAAGGATGCCAAAGTCAATGGTTGAGGGATTCGTCGATAGTACCGGAATCCAGTCCTGACCTGCTCTCAGGCTTGTGCCCGAGTCCTTGTTGGCCAACTCGATATAGCCGAGACGCATCCTGGGGATAAGGTTGTTGCCATTGTTATCCCCATAAAAATCCATCTCGACCACCGCCTTGCCCACCCAGGCGTCGGCAGAGTGTGAGGCTGAAAACCCAAGACGGGTGTCCCTGGGGTTGAAGTTCAGGGAGTTGTTTGACGCGCCTGCAGTGTCCTGACTATCGGCGGGGGCGCCGAGAAAGTCATTGTAATTTACAAACTGAGCCGTATCGTAATGGATATCAAATTTCACCCGACCCCAAAATTTCACGTTGTACTTGGAGGTCACGGGTTCCTCGGCCGCCACCAGAGCTGGGACTGCCAGACAAAGGGAAAGCGCAATGACGAGTATCCTCATCGTCCATCCTTTCATGATTTTCTCCTTTCTCTCTTTCCTCTGGGTTAAAGGTAGCTTCCACTAATAAAATTTCTCACCCCCTTTCCAGACTCGCACCGCCGCATACCTGGGCAGCGAGAGCACCTTAGTATCTTTCCATGCCCATAAAAGGAATGGGACTGCCTGCGTTTTGAATAATTCGTGATGAACCAATAACCAAAAACAGTGGTGGACCAGGTAAAACGGGCTTCTAGAATCCTGTTTGTTAAGACTAATTCCAGGGGTACACCTGGATGGTGCAACCCCCGCAAGTTTTCTCTTCAGATTCCGCCAACCGCTTATGAGATGTCCGGTAAGTCTATCTGCTGCAACATGAGAGCGAGAATGGTAGGTAGGATGATCTGTACATTTGAAAATAGCGAATCTAATG
>JASFGC010000432.1:0-3092 GCA_050123975.1 Syntrophobacterales bacterium
TTTCCTTCAAAAAATATTTTCATCCAGTCACTGAAATTCAAGTCCGATATGCCTTTGACGCCACTGCCCCTGCCGCCGAGCTGATACGTTCTCGAGGCGCCGAGTTCGAGAAAAGGCGCAGGCTTTATGTTAACTCTAAAGCCCATAAATTCAGCATTTGGTATAGCCCGATTCCTTTCGAGTTCTGTCCAAAACCATTGGAATTTACAGAGACCCAGATACTTGAAAATCCACGGCAGCACCACCGGATTGGGGTTTGACAGTTTTACAAGATCAAATGGGCGAGCATTATCGGTAAGGATCATGGAGCCGTGCCGACCAGGACCCCACCACATGGTGTCTCTGCCTACTTGTAGTTCTACGTTGAAAAACTCCAACTTGCCGTACCCCTCGAATATTCTAACTTCCTGGTCATCTCCTCCGAACTGGTCATCAGAGTAGCGATATTCCGGGTTTAAGTAGAAGCCAATATGGCTCCACGCAGCGCCATGGGAGGAAAAGCCAAGCCTGATGTTCGAGTCCTCGGCAAGTTTCTGCCCTTTGTCATTTTCGATGTTAAAGTCGTTGTTTCCATAAAAATAGTGCAAATAAACGTCTTCAACCGGCTTGATGTAGGTGCTCACACCACCTGTCCCGGTTACTTCATCAAGATCAGCTCGAAACTCCCCTTTTAAACGACCCAGAATTGCTTGGATTATCTCGGTTCGCCCGCTGGGCTCGGTTTCCTCCTCCTCGTCCGAATTCGCAATTTCCTGAAATTGCTCGTCTGCCTCGACGATGAGCCTTGCCAGTTCCATCCGGGTCCAGGGCCTCGTTCCCCGCAAGTCACTCTGAATCAAGCCCAAGCTCTTGAGTTTGTCTATGGCGTCATAACCCCAGTGACCGAGAGGAACATTCACCGAAACCTTGGCGTAAGAAGGAGGAGTAAGAAATAAAATTGAGAAAACAATGGCAGCTGTAAAAATTAGTCCAATGCGCGACATAGATACCAATCTGGGGATAAATAATCGCATGGCGCATAGCGGCAAGCGCATAGCGGAAAAGACTTCCCACAACGCTCTGCTGTTTGCGCTATGCGATTAGATACCCATCCCCTCAAGAGAGTGTTTCGGAATGCGTCATCCCGGCCGAGTCCGACTGCGGCGGACGCGAGCCGGGATCCAGAAATAGATTGATTATATTGAACATTCTCTGGATTCCGGATCTCGCCCCGCGTAGCGGCGCTCGTCCGGAATGACGAGTTTGGCGGATTCTGACATAATTCCGACAGGGAAAGGAGATTCTTTCGGAGCTCCCTACGTAGGTAGATTACCCAAATTTGGCTTGACCGAAATTGGGTAAAACTTACCCAAAACTGGCTTGACCAAAAATGGGTAAAGGGTGGGGATTACAGACAACTGGATCATAAAAGTCCCCCTTTTATAAAGGGGGGTTAGGGGGGATTTTTAGCGACGGACTACGGACCACTGACAACGGACATTTCTTAAATCGCAGCAAGCACTCCAACCACAACCGCGATCTGGAACATAATCTGGGTTATATCTTTTACCTCCTTGATCCAATGGATTTTGACAAGTTTTCTGGGCACCAGCACCGAGTCCCCCGGATAAATTTGGGCAGACCGAAAACTACCAGAGACCCAGCGGTTGGTCTCGGGATCCCAGGCATAGGCGGAGCCGCCTTGAGATTTGCTCAACACAGAGCCGTCTGCGCGAATGATGTACATCTCACCCTTTTCGGCATTTGCCGTCGGCCCCCCTGCCCTGCTGAGGTAAAAACTGGCTCTTTTCCCCCTTTCAAAGAGAAAAGCTGTGGGGTTGTAGACCTCTCCCAAGACGTTGACATTTTCCGGCTCTTTGGGAATGACGAGCTTATCCCCATCCTCCAATCTCAGATCAAACTTTGAATCCTTGAATATTTCCAGGGCTGCTAACTGTATCACCATGCGCCCGGTCACTCTTGCCTGTCTGAGTTTTTGCAGTAGACCCTTTTTTGCCTCCAGTGAGAGCCTGAACGCTTCAACCTCTTCTCTGCTCATTGCTCCCGTTACTTCTATACCTGTTTCAGCATTAATCTCTTCTTCCATCCTGGATATCAGCTCTTCCAACCGCTGACGTTGAATTTCCCGGACGCTTTCTCGAGTGAAGAAGGCACCACGTAGATAAGCGTTTTTTGTAAAGCCACCGGCCCTTTCGATCAGTGAGCTGAGCTTTTCGTCATCCCTGGCATAGTAATCGCCTGGATATGTAACTTCTCCGTCGATACTGACTTTTATTTCATCCAACCATTTGGGGATCTTTTTTATGAATATCCGGTCATATTCCTGGAGCATCAGGTTCTGTTTTGGTTCTCCTGCCACCGCCGCCGCAACATCAAAGGTAAGAACCTCTTTTCTCATGAGTTCACCATTATCCAACTCGAAACGTACCAGCTCCGCTTGCTCTTTGTAAGCCTCCTTGCGCAGATTCCCCCCTGCCATGATCAGGTCTTTGACGCTCATGCCCACAGCTAGAGGGTACTGCCCAGGGTTATTAACCATTCCATAAATGCTAACCATTTCCTTTGGTTTGTATTCCCTGATACTGTGGATCACGACTTCATCCTGGTCCTGGAGCAACAGGTTATTGGTGGAATCATCCTTTAAAACTCCCTCCAGGTTGAACCTGAGCAGCGTGACATTCTTCGTTTGCGGATCAGTCCGAAAAAGGTGGCTTCTACCGAAATATGCCTCGCGATTAAGCCCTCCAGCCGAAACGATCAAATCCCGTATCCTCATATTTTCCTGCAACAGGTAGGTCTCAGGTTTTCTTACCTCGCCTCTGATCCTTACATATGGCTTATAAGAAAAGATCCACTTGTTGAAGACATAGATTTCATCATAAGGTTTCAGTTTGACATTGCTACGCATGTCTCGCGCAATTATTGCTTTGCCGAGATTAAATGGAATGAGCTCGGCATGCATGTCCGGCTCCACATATCTCTTAATGAGTGCGTAGCTTAAATCAGAGTCGCTTTTCAGTTCAGTTTCATCTCTGATAACATCCGTTACCCTCATTCCCAAACTGTAAGAGTAGCTTCCAGGCCTCGAGACA
>JASFGC010000433.1:0-3069 GCA_050123975.1 Syntrophobacterales bacterium
CGCGGCTGGAAAGCCGCTCCCACAGTAATTAGTGAATTAGTTGATTAGAGAATTAGAAAATTAGTTCAACCGCTTACCGTTTACTCCTGTCTCCTGACTACTGGCTACTGACTACTGAATTCTCTGTTTCTTTTTCCTGACACCTGAAACCTGACACCTGAAACCTCAATTCTGGCTACTGACTACTGACTACTGAATTCTCTGTTTCTTTTGCCTGACACCTGAAACCCTGAGATCTGGTGCTAGAAAACCGGGGACCCGCCCGCAGGGTGGGGTGTCCGAAGGGCCAATTCGATATTTTTGGGAGGGAATGATTCTTTACTGGCTACTAATGACTTTGGCAATTACGTCTGCACAATACTCAGCAAATTGCTCGTCGTCCTTCAGCATTACATCTTCACCATTGATAACCTCAATTTTGGCCAAACGATTATGCTTCCAATCAAAAATCATAATGTCTAGAGTTACATAATGTTCCCATCGACATTCAGCATCGGCGCGAATCACCCCAATTGTTGGCTTTAATTCTTCTACCAGATTGATTTTATGTTTAGTGGTGAGATAGAAGGCTATGTCATCACGTAATTTAACGTCACATTTTAGAAGCACCGATTTCTTCGATTTTGTTTTGCCTGACCCTTCTCTATCTAAAGCCTTTTCGTATGTCGCCATCTCATCAGTAAGACAAAGGTGCCACCCGGTAATTGTTTTTATTGTGTGAGGGTTAAATTCCGATATCTCGTGGCTGGCACAGCCAAGAACCAACAAAACAGAAACGAATCCAGTGAAAACAAGTTTTCGATAACTTCTCATCTCCATGCTCCGGCGGATACGTTAATAATCCGGGCAACCTGGTGGGGATTAAAGTCCCCTGCCACCAAGGAGGGGGAGGGGTCTGCTTGATTGATTTACCTGTGGGGGCGAGAACAATTCTCTTACGATGCGTCTCTTGCTTCCAGAGCCATTTGGATTTTCTTTTTCAGTTCAGTGAGATCAAAAGATTTAACCACATAGAAATCGGCGGCAATGGATTTCATGTCCTCCTTGAAGGTATCGTAAGCTGTGGAAAGTATTACTGGCAGGTCATAAAATTTGTTCCGGATATCTTGCAGTAAATCTAAGCCATCGTAATCCACCATTTTTATGTCCAAGACCACAAGGTTGGGTTTGTCCTGTTCAATACGTTCTAGCAATCCATGCCCCCCTTCCGCGGTGATGACATCGTAGCCTTCTTCTTTCAGTTCCTCAGAGTAGAGTAACCGGATGTGCTCTTCGTCATCAACAACCAGAATCTTAGCCATGTTATTTCCCTCCGAACTGCAGGAAGCTTTCTCCTGTTGTACCGCTAGTCACTGCTCAGAGTTACCATTTACTCAGCAGAAAGGGCTTCGCTTCCTCGAAAATCATGCACTCGTTTTCAATGTATTCTTCAGCCTGTTGAATTGACATTCTTTCAGTTTTTCTTACATACGATAGGGTCTTGCCTACAAAGAGAGGCACCAGTGATTGTAAGAGAGATTCGCGCTCTACCACCTCGTTTTTGTAAGCAGCTGAACAACTGTAAAGAACGCGAGCCCAGATTTCAGAAGGAAAGCTGAAGTGGGCCAGAGGAAGCTCACTGATCTCTCCCAATTTATTGTAGATGTTATTCTCCAGAAAGCTCTCCCAGAGCTGTTTATATTGGGCAAAGCCCTGGATAAAAACTTGGTGCAGTTCATCATCCGCAATGTCGAGGGACGTGGGTGTTTCTATTTCGCCCATACCAAAACCGTAAATTGCAGTCGGCTTGCTCCATTTCACCCTTCGCCAGAAATCCTCAAAATATATCATAAGGTTCAACAGAGTGCCCACGACTTGAGAAAAAACCGGCCCAGAAGGCACGATGTTTCTGTCGTTATGGTAGATTTTTGGGTTCCCTACAAAGGACTGACAGATGGGAATACCTTGACAAATAGCCAGGGTGGTCATCCAAATGTCGACACCGTATTGGCCCACCATATCATTCCAGCTGGGATGGTTGAGATAGGTCTCGGCCAGGTTTACGGCAAAGGCAAAATCACCACCAATTGGTTGTCTGACTCGACGACCGTAAAGAGCTCGGGTCAGTGGATAAACGATCCCATTGGCAACTGCACCGTCGTATTTATGTCTTACGTAAAGAGGGGCAACAAAGCCAAAACCAGCAGAAATGGGCTCCCCGAGATTCTTGATCCACTGGGGCGTAATGCTCTCTATATCAGCATCTAGCACTATCACCGCTTGGGCCTGAAGTTCAACTGCTTTGACTATTAGGTTTCTCAGGTTATAGCCACGGCCTATGACTCCTGGAGGGGTCGACAGATAGATCTTTGGAACTTCACCGGGAGCGTTTAGAAACGCTTCCTTGGTTCCATCCTCTGAGTGATTGTCACAGTTGATAACCACCGAATTCTTGTCACCAAAATGATCCAGAAGTCCTAGAGCGGCCTGAACCGTTGGATGGGTGATACTGCCAGCGTTGTTGTGCGAAGGTATGCCGACTACCAGATCGGCCTGCTCCACCCCCGCGGGATTCTCCTCAAATGCAAGCATCGATGTCTCTTTCACGGCTAACGTTCCTATCCCAAAAACATAGTAATTACAAATTATTGCCTGCTCACGCCTTATTACACCATAAGGCCCTAAAAGTAAACCGTTTTCCCGAATTTCCTTCACTAACTCATTCTATATCAGAAACGACTATTTATTCTGTCTGCTCCATGTTGTAGCGGCCTAAGGAAGCATGATTGAAGATTTACCACAGAGGCACAGAGTATATTTTAGATTTTTGATTTAAGATTGTAGAGTAAAGAATCCGGACCCAAAGGACCCGCCTTCGCCATGGCTACGGCGCGGCAGGCCCGGCTTTGAACTGTGCCCTGAGGGGGCTTCCATACTCTTTCCCCTTTGCGCCAGTCCGCTGGAGTGATGGAGTGGTGGAGTAATGCAAGAACCAATTCAAATTAAATTCGGGCTTTTGTTTTTGCCAACACTCCAGTACTCCAATACTCCAATACTCCAAAAGTGTTCGCACTTGTACCGGCAGAGCCA
>JASFGC010000434.1:0-3065 GCA_050123975.1 Syntrophobacterales bacterium
CAATATATCTTCTTTTCCCACGATTCCCACGAGCTTTCCCTCGTCCACCACAGGAATGGTGTGAAAATTACGCTCCACCATGAGGGCAGCCACCTCCTCGATGTTCGTATCGGGCTGGACCGTGACCGGGTTTGGCGTCATGGCCTCGGCCACGGTGACCGCAGCGATCTTGCGAACCTGCTTGTCTATTTGTTTTTCGGAAATCAGAGGAATTAATCCATCCAGAAGTGTGAAAAAAGAGGGGATGGGAATCTTTTGCTGTTGCGCAATGAGGTCACTCTGGCAGAGGATTCCCACCAGTCTTCCGGTTTCATCCAACACGGGGACGCCGTTGATGCGGTTTTCCAGAAGAAGCTTTGTTGCCTGGACAATTTCCGTCTCGGGTGAGACCGTTATGACCTCTGTTGTCATGATGTCTTTTACCTTGAGCATGGTAGCACCTGCGGTTCGTTGATTAGAGAATTAGTTAAATCGTTAAAGTCGTTGAAGTCGTTCAAATCGTTGAAATCGTTGAAATCGTTGATTAGAGAATTAGAAAATTAGAGAATTAGAAAATTAGTTCAACCGTTTACAGTTTCCTACTGATCCGCCTCCGGCGGAAAACCTGACACCTGAAACCTCAATTCTGACTCCTGGCTCCTGGATTCTTCGTTTTTTTACTACTCACCAGTTAATGTTGCCAAAGCTTTTTTTGCCTGCTGGAGGTTTGTTTCCGCCTCACATTGTTCAAAGAGCCTGATGGATTCCAAGATGCATTCTTTGGCCCTTTCAGTCCTGCCCTTTGCCTTATGGAGCATGCCTAGGTCCAGACAGGCGGTGGCCAGTGTCGCTTTGTTGCCGATCTCTTCCGCGGCCTTCACGGCTCTGTTCAGGTGGTACTCAGCCTTTCTACTTGCGAACGGGACGGTTTTGATAAGAAAGCCAATATTTCTGGCCAGCACTGCTGCAGGTACAGGTTTTGACCTCTCCACCATCTGAAGATAGATTTTTCCCAGAAGGTTCTCAGAGAGTGCATAGCCGCCCTTCCACTGATTATCGATAAAACTCCTTTGCGCTTGGTGGATTGCTTTGAGTCCTTTCGCCATCTGCCCCTTGGCAAATAATACAACGCCAAGAAAAGTGCTACCCAGTTGTCCAATCAGCTCATTACCAAATTGCCGGCTGTAGCGCACAACATCGTTGAGTATCTCTTCCGCCTCTTGAAGCTGACCGCTGTAAGCATAACAAACACCGAGGCTCAGGCTGGGAAGGTAATAAAAGATAGGGTCTTCCGCAGCTTTCACTGCATTCTGAAAGCAGTCCATAGCGGATGCCATGTCACCGTCAAGCCTGTGGCCAAACCCCATGCTCCAATAGCCCAGGACCAAGCTTCGAGGGTTTGCCTTGCTCTGAGCATAGTCCAGAATTATCTTGCCAATTTCAAGAGCCTTTTTTGTCTCACCTTTATAGTAGTAAGAGTGTGACAATCCAGCGAGAGACTTAGAATAAAGGAATTGATCCTTGGGAAAATGTTTAGCAATCTCTTGAGCTCTTTCACCGTGGATTATACCTTCATCTGGCAGGCCCAGCTCAGGACAAGCCCAGGAGAGCCAGGTGCAGGCATGGGCAACAACCTCTTCGTTCTCTATCTCCTCCCCTAATCTGATGGCTCTGTGCAGGTAGTGGTAGGACTCCCCGGGCTTGCCTCCTAACCAAAGGGCAAAACCCTGCCACACATAAAACATCCCCAGTCTTGTTTTGTCATACAAAGATTCCGCCAGTTCTCTGTGAGCATTGAGTAGATCATTGAGCCCCTTGATATCGCCGCGGTAGTAAAAAACCGAAGCCCACTTGATGAGAAGATCAATCAGGAGGATTTTTTGTTGTTCTGAACCATCGAATGTATTGATGAGGAGTTCGTAGGCCTCTGTGAAGTACTCATGAGATTCATGGACAGCATACATGCTGATGCTTTTCTCACCGGATTCAATGAGATAATTGACAGCTTTGACAGGCAACTGTCCCCGTTTGAAGTGAAAGGCCAAGGACTCACAGTGCTCTGAGAGCCGATCATGGAACAACTGTTCCATTACCAAGCCAATTTGTTCGTGTATTGCCTGGCGTTCCTTTTTCAGAAGACCGTTGTAGACTGCCTCCTGGGTCATGGCATGCTTGAACATGTACTCCGGATCCGGCTGCAGTGACTTCATCCGGATCAAATCCAGCCCTTCCAGCCCTCCAAGGCACCTGTCGATGTGATCCTTGAGCTCGGTTATTCTCTTGAGAATCATGTAAAGAAAGACTCTCCCTATGACTGAGGCCTCTTGAAGAATCCGCTTTTCCTCCTTCTTTAAGAGATCGAGCCTGCTGGCTATGACGCCATGAATCGATGGTGAGACGTCAGCTTCAGTGAAATCCTCAGTAAATTTCCAGGCACCATCGTCACGGATAAGCTTTTCTAAATCGATGAGGGCATTGACCACCTCTTCCAGATAGAAAGGATTCCCTTCGGCTTTTTCCTCCATGTAGCGCTGAAGCTCGAGCGGAACAGTTTCAGTCTTCAGTAAAGATTTGATCATGTTCCGGGCTTCAGAGGCTGAGAGATCCTGAAGTCTCATCTCCTGGTAGGATTCCCCTAAGACACTACGTTCTTGGCTCGTCAGGAGTTCGAAGGGCGGCCTGGATAAACAGAGAAACAGGGATGGGTACCTGGACTCGAGCAAGATGAATCGGAGGAGCTCTAGAGAGGAGGGGTCAGCCCAATGCAGATCCTCCAGGCAAATGACTGTGGGTGCCCTCCGGACCAAAGCAGAAAAAACCGTCTGGATTGCCTGTCGCAGTTTTGATTTGCGCAACTGAAGATCTACATCCTCTAGCTCAGGGTATTCGAAGGCATAGAGACTTCCTATATAAGGTACAATCTCACCCTCCTTGCCAATCAGCTGTTCTATACCCAATTCTACTTTCTGCCTCAGCTCCTCGGGAGAATCGCTTTCTTCAATGTGAAATGCCCTATTCAACAAGTCGATCAGGGGGAAGTAAGGAATATTCTGTGAATAAGCGTAGGCATGACCCTCGCGCCACTG
>JASFGC010000435.1:0-3063 GCA_050123975.1 Syntrophobacterales bacterium
GACTTTTTATTCATACGGTTCTCTCTTTAGCGCGGGGCCCAACAGCCAAGTTCAGCGGCGGGGTTGAGCTCTGGTCGATTTCCTGCCTTGCGAACTCTGTCCAGAAAGTCAACGGAGCTTACAGCTACGTTTGATTGCAGCAAACTGTTAGGTGTCCCTTAATAATTGAGAGGTCTTAAGGCCCTAACGACCACGAAAGAACCCTCGCCGTAGCCTGGCCTCCCAGGGTCGGGCTCTTTCATCTCTTGTGGATTGTGGAAGAGTGTTTGACGAAAAACAAAGTCGCGGAAACCGGCTTTCTGAAGATGGAATACGACCTCATCTACTGAGAAAAAACTGGCGTGCCGATAGAACTCATTATCCTGCTTGCGCTTCTCATAGACTTTGCCAAGAGTGCTATCCCGGTCTATGAAACCTACGAGGATGCATCCTCCTGGTGTAAGCACACGATAAACCTCCCCAAATGCGGCAGGCACGTCGTTTAAAAAACAAATCGTAGTGACCAGTAAAACGAATGCGAAGCTCCTGTCCCGGTAGGGAAGGCTTTCACCTACCCCGGAGTGCACTTCGATGCCCCTCTCCATTGCGACTTTACCCATGGCAGACGACGGGTCCACTCCCACGCGTACGCCCAGCGGGGCTGCAAAGCGTCCTGTGCCGACACCGACCTCCAGCCCTTCCCCGCTTTTGGGAAGCAAGGCCCGAAGAGCTTCGAGTTCAGATGCATAGGCCGCCCTATTGCGGTCGAACCAAGCCTCGTACCTGTCTACATTCTGCTCAAAGGACTCGATTCTGCCCACTTCATTACCTTTAAAAGGTACGTGAAAGGGAGTGGAGAAAGAGATGTTGAGCTTTTAAATCTGCAATCTAAAATCCCGGAGTTCACTCACCACTATCCTCTTCTTCGGATTGTGGGTAAAGACTATCCCCAAACCGCCGGGACCACCACCTCTCAGGGTCGAAGGATTCCACCTCTTCAGGGCTGAAGGAAAAACGGTAGGTTTCACAGTAGTCCAGAAGCAAGCGATAGGCGGCATTGATATCCTTGATCTTTCCGGTGCCGGTGGCGTCGTCTGCAAGTGCATCAGGATGCCACTGCTTGCACAGATTACGATATGCAGTCTTGATTTCCGCTATGCTGGCCAACTCGCCCAAACCCAGCAGTCGGCGGGCTTGGTCAATTTCATCGGCCAGAAAAGAAGATCTCTTCATCTATGAGCCCAACCTCTCACCAGGTACAACGAAAGAATGGTTAAAAACAATGCGCAGCAGGATGCAGGCTGTAAGCGCCGTCCTGTAAAGGTATATTCATGATCTTAGCAGACCACCTCAAGAATGTATATCGATGAAGTGTATCAACTCACCTTGATCACGAGAAAAACTGCATTCCCCTACCGAAACATTTCTCGCTGTGCCTCTGTGAACTGCATATAGTGTATTCTTGGTGTTATGGAGCATTGCGCCTACACAACAGTGATGTGCAACTGCGGACGCAACACCATGTAATGCCTTTTGCGCCATTGGCGTAGAATCTGCATATTTCTAAGATTGAAAAATAGTGCTATTATCTAAGCACCGAATGATCTCTGCGGGTTTTCTACTATTAGCTTATTCATATTGCACTGGCTTCTTGTTGCTCTCTCTGGAGTGCACCCCTTTTTCCATCGAGATCAGCTTGGTCCCAAACCTCACCCAAAGGAGGCTTTATTCAGCATGGAAAACCTGGTCCTCATGACGAGGTCAGAGTTCAATGGCTTTACCTTCTAGAGAAGGTTTAAGACACAAGGCTTAAGGCGCAAGGCATAAGGAGATAATGTGTTTTTTATTGTTTTTACCTTGTGCCCTGTACCTTGAGCCTTGAGCCGTTCGCTTTGAGCAGCCCAAAACCGGGTGCTTTGGGCCCGGGTTCTTTACTCACATCTGAACTATGAAAACGCACACAGTGGAGGTTGAGACCCAGTGGCAAGCGATGAGGTGAAATCGGAAGCTTTGCGAATCAACCTGGAAGCTACCCGGGTTGACGTACGCATCCATCCCAAGTACGAAGTCATGCGAGAGGTGGTCTTGGACTATGTGGGTCTGCTCCAGCAGACCGACAGTCTGCTGGAAGAGCTCAACCATCCTTATCGCAACTGGGATTTCGTGGTTCGAGAAATCCGGCGCTATGCCCTGCAGAATTTCCCCATCTACATTGCCCATAGTCAGGGCCCTCAGGTGTGCTGGTTGGTGGCAGAGGTTTTCTTGGAGGCCATTGCTGACGGACAGCAGCCTGCTGTGAAAAGCCAGGCAGCAAACAACCTCATCCTTTTTCTGGAGCAATTGGCAGGTGAGATAGGCAAGCTTCCCCAGAAGTACGGAAAGGTTCTCAGTGAAATCTTTGGGCACATGCAAGACATGCCCGAGGAAGACTTCTTCTTTTTCGCCAGCAGCTTTTACTCCATGAAAAAGACTGGCTGCCTCGTGGCTGAGTCCCAGCCGACAGGTCTCGACTACGGCACGTATTGCTCGCTCTTGAAAAAAGCCCTACGGACCACCTACCAATACTGGCTGGGACAGGAGGATCCTGGTGAATGGTTTCAAGAAATGGCAAGGGATTGGTGGACTCCAGAGATACATACGCAACAATTAGCCCCTATCGGTCATGAGCGCTTCCGTACCCTGGATCACGAATTAAACAAGATCACCTGGCGAAAAGCGAATGTTGACCTGGCAAAAAGGCTGACTGAATTCCCCGACTTTAAGGACATCGTGGATGATTACAGGAAGCTACCAACCCTACTCGGCCGTGATAATCCCTACCTCAAGATGCTAGTGCTCTACAAGATTATGGAGACCAGAGGACTGGAAAGCGTTCACGAAGAAGCATTCAGAGAGATCGATCGCACCCTGGCCCAGATCATTCAAGAGGAATCACCCGACGCTTTGACATCCTTCGTGACCCGTACTTTTGACGTCCTAAAACAAAGTAAGAAGCTTTATCCCCTGAGTGCTTTATCATGTGTGCAAACGATTGGCAGGGAGCTCTCTAAGACGAAAAATCCCTCTCTGATGAGCCATTTTATC
>JASFGC010000436.1:0-3061 GCA_050123975.1 Syntrophobacterales bacterium
GACCACTGGATCAGGACGTCGCCTCAATTGGTAATCGCTTATCGTGACCACCTAATGACGGGCATTAGCCCAAACTAGGGACCCGCTTGCGGGACTGAGCTGAGCGCAGCGAGCGCGAATAAATGACAGCGAAGCGAAACTGGGAACCCGCTTGCGGGACTGAGCGGAGCGGAGCGATCGCGAAGAAATGACTCAATGACCAAACGACCAACGTATTGTGCGATGTCTTTTATGACGAGAGGATGAGGCTCGTGGAAAACCTCGATAACAAAAAAGTTTTGGTTGTTGGCTTGGCTCGCACGGGTTTGGCCGTTGCCGAGTTCCTTCTGGACCAGGGAGCTCGCGTAACCATTACCGATCATCTCCCGGCTGAAGACTTGGGCTCGGAGGCGGAATCTGCCTCGAGGTTGGGGTGCTCATTGGCGTTGGGAGGCCATCCCGCGGAACTATTCACCGATGCGGATCTCATCATTGTCAGTCCTGGTGTTCCTCTGAACATACCCCAGTTGCAAGAGGCCAGGAGCAAGTCCGTTCCGATTATCGGTGAACTGGAACTGGCGAGTCGTTTTCTCAAGCTGCCTATCGTAGCCATAAGTGGCACCAATGGTAAAACCACCACAACCGAACTGGTGGGTGACATGTTCAACCACAGCGGCCAGCGCGCCTTTGTGGGAGGCAACATCGGTAATCCTCTGGTCAATCTGGCTCGAGAAAAGAAAGATTTTGAAGTAGCGGTGGTTGAAGTGAGCAGCTTTCAGCTCGATTCCATGAATAGCTTTCACCCCCAGGTTGCAGCGCTGCTGAACATCAGTGAAGATCACCTGGATCGCTATGACTCTTTTTCTGACTATGTGGAAAGTAAGTGCCGACTCTTTGCCAATCAAACACCGGATGATATTGCGGTGGTCCCCGCCCGCGACCCTCTGATCGGAGTGCGCTGTACTATCCGTAGTCGTCAACTCTACTTCAGTTTGTCCAAACAATCAGCCCACGCCTACCTGGAGTCGGAGCAGCTGGTTTGTCGGGTAATGCCGGGCCCAGTGCGTCGCTATGACCTGCGTCGCTGGCAACTCGTGGGGAATCATAACCTGCAAAACCTCATGGCTGCGGTACTTGCTGCCACCTTCATGGGTGCTAAGCCTGAAGCCATTCAAAAGACTATTGACATTTTTAAACCGTTGCCGCACCGCCTGGAGTTGGCTCATCACTGGCGCGGCATCCGCTTTTATAACGACTCCAAAGCAACCAATGTGGATTCGGTGGTCCGATCCCTCGAAACCTTCACCGCCCCCATCATCCTCCTTGCCGGGGGGCGCGACAAAGAAGGCTCCTACGATCCTCTTGCTGCTTTGGTTCGCCAAGGCGTGAAAATGCTCGTGCTCATGGGGGAGGCTCGATTTCGCTTGGCTAAAGCTTTGGGTAATCTCACCTGCACGGTGGTGGTGGACGACATGGAAGCTGCAGTCCCGGTAGCCCTGGGCGCTGCTGCGCCGGGCGACGTGGTCTTGCTCTCTCCCGCATGTTCGAGTTTCGACCACTATGAAAATTATAAGGCCAGAGGCGACCACTTTCGTTCTCTGGTCCATAAATTAACTGCTATGGAAGTAATTGATGAAACCACTACGTGCCCCTGGATCTCGGCTGGTAGAAACAAAAGAAAGCTCAACGCCCACAATTGACTAATGAAAAATTCGAAATTGTCCTGCGGACTCCCACCCTTCGGGCGGGTTCCCGGTTTCGAAATGATTTAGGGCATCCAATGGCTGGAGAAAAGGAACAGAAAGGCAGTTACGATCTAGTTCTCCTGTTCGTTACCTTTGCACTGATGGGTATTGGACTGGTGATGCTTTACAGTTCAAGTTCCATCATGGCTCAGCAGCGTTTTGGCGACAGCATGTACTTTGTCAAAAAACAGATACTTTTTTCCTTGATCGGGCTTGCAGTCCTGATCGTTAGCAAGAATTTGCCTTATGTTGTGTATCGCCGTCTCGTCTATGTAATCCTCGGGGCGAGCCTGTTAAGTCTTATTCTTGTGCTCTTGCCTCAGATTGGCCATCGGGTTGGCGGTGCTAGGCGCTGGCTGCGACTGGGCCCCCTCTCTGTGCAGCCGGCAGAATTTGCCAAACTCACACTTATAATCTACATTTCCTATTCCCTGGCCAAAAAGAAGGAGCGGGTCCAAGAATTCAGTGTGGGATATGTACCACACCTTCTGGTTTCAGCAGTTTTTATTGGCCTGGTGCTTATGCAACCTGATTTGGGAACTGCAGTAACCTTTGCGGCTCTCGTTTTTCTTTTGCTCTTCGTCGCCGGTGTCCGTTTGCGCTTTTTACTGGCCACAGGCCTTGCCCTTATTCCCCTTCTGGCTTTGGCCATAGCCCAGACAAGTTACCGCTTGGAAAGGCTGTTGGCTTTTGTCAACCCGTGGCGAGATCCAAGCGATACCAGCTTCCAGCTCCTGCACTCATTATTGGCTCTCGGCTCAGGTGGTCCGCTAGGAGTGGGTCTGGGTTCCGGTCAGCAAAAACTTTTCTATCTACCAGAACCACATACTGACTTTATTCTGGCGGTAATTGGCGAAGAAACAGGCCTGGTGGGAATTGCCGTTGTCCTTTCCCTCTACGGTCTGTTGATCTACAAAGGGATGAAAATCGCCCTGCGAGCACCCGACCGCTACGGCACCTACCTGGCTCTCGGTTTGACTTTGGTAATCGGGCTCCAAGCACTCATTAACAGTGCGGTGGTCATGGGGCTGCTGCCCACCAAAGGGCTGCCGCTACCATTCATAAGCTACGGCGGCAGTTCTCTGCTCACCAATCTGACAGCCATGGGAATTCTCATGAATATAAGTAGCTACACCAGAAAGCAGGCCCAAACGTTTGGTTTTCAATCGCAGGGGTGGTTGGATAACAGTCGACAGGGCGACGAAAGGAAGCGGTGACGTGGAGAAACTGCGAGACGAGCGAGACGGGAGGTCGGGCGAGACGGGATCAGAGATCAGACGACAGAAGACAGACGACAGAGGTAGATTTCGGATTGCGGATTGCGGATTGCGCATTGA
>JASFGC010000437.1:0-3060 GCA_050123975.1 Syntrophobacterales bacterium
GGATGGTGACGGATCAGGAAGGAACCAATACGCTGGTGGTGCGAAAATCACGTGTAGAAGAGGCCGTATTAGATAAGACCTACGAAGCACTGGTTGAGGCCAAGAGCAACGGACTCGTCACCCTCAGTAGGACAATAGTCGAAGAATTAAGAAAATTGGGCAAATAAGAAAGTCTCACCAATGCGGATGTACATTGCCGGACAATGGATTGAAGCCCAAGATACCATCCAGGTGCTCAACCCCTTCGATGGCAGCCTTGTGGACACCGTACCCCATGCCGGCCCCAAGGAGGTTGACCAGGCACTTGAGAGCGCCACCAGAGGCGCGGCCATCATGGCTGAACTGCCTGCCTATGAACGGTATACCATCCTTACCAAGACAGCCGGACTGCTTCGGGAAAACCAGGAAGACTGTGCTCGTCTTATCTCCAAGGAATCAGGCAAAGCCCTGTGGGAATCCAGATTCGAAGTTGTCCGGGCCGCAGAAACCATAGAACTATCCGCTGAAGAAGCAAAAAGAATCCGCGGGGAGACCATCCCTCTCGATGCGGCCTCAGGGGGACAGGGAAAATTCGGCTTTACCCTCAGAGTGCCGTGCGGTGTGGTGGTTGCCATCAGCCCGTTTAACTTCCCCCTGAATCTCCTCTGTCACAAAGTCGGACCTGCTCTGGCGGCCGGCAACGCGGTGATCGCCAAGCCTCCCACCGACACCCCGCTCTCCGCTCTCCGCTTCACTGAATTGCTCCTGGAGGCTGGTCTGCCTCCCGAAGGTATCCAGTGTGTCACTGGACCCGGCGGTTCAGTTGGCGAGCAACTCTGTGCAGATCCTCGGGTCCGAAAAATCTCTTTTACGGGTAGCCCCAGGGTGGGCGAAAGAATCTGCCAGGTTGCAGGCATCAAGAAAGTCACCATGGAGCTGGGATCCAACTCGCCTTTAATCATCATGCCGGATGCCGATCTCGAGCAGGTGGCTCGGGCCACGGCTGCCACCGGCTACGCCCTCGCCGGCCAGGTATGTATCTCAACCCAGAGAGTTTTGGTCAATAATCAGGTTTACGAAGATTTCCTCGATCTGCTCCGACCCGAGGTTGAATCCATTGTCACCGGTAATCCCTTGGAGGAACAAACCAAGATGGGGCCCATGATCAGGGAGTCTGATGCCATCCGGGTGGAAGGATGGATCAACGAGGCGGTCAGCAGTGGGGCCAGATTGATTACCGGCGGCAGCCGCCACGGAAACCTTGTTTCCCCTACAGTGGTCGCTGACGTGGATGCCAAGGAAAGGATTTCTTGCGACGAACTCTTCGGGCCGGCCGTGGCAGTCACTCACTTCAACGACATAGATCAGGCCATTGCTCTGGCTAATGACTCCACGTACGGTCTCAGTGCCGGAATCTTTACTCGCAACCTGGATTGGGCCATGAAGTTCATCCGTGAAGTGCACAGCGGCAATCTCATGGTCAACTGGGGGCCACAGTGGCGGGTGGATCTCATGCCCTATGGGGGGCTGAAACAGAGTGGGTTTGGTAAGGAAGGTCCTCGCTATGCGGTGGAGGAGATGACCGAACTAAAAATGGTAGTATTTCATTTGTAAAGACCTGGAGTATTGGAGTGTTGGAGTACTGGAGTGTTGGAAACTAAGTGAACCAGTCCCTGTGCATCACTCCATTACTTCACTGCTCCATTACTCCAGCAGCCGAGTGGGCGCTGCCCACTCGGCTGCTTTTTTTCTTCATTCTTTTCTAAAGACAGGAGGCCTACATTTTGCTGCCCAAGGTGTTACGGCAGTATGACCACTCCTGCTCTCCCCATTATTCTCACCTGAGAAAGCGAACACCTATCTTGTACAAGCTCTTATCATCACCAGTATTCGTCTTGTAGGACCACACAACTTCAGAAGGCACTTCCAGAGAGAACCCATCAGAAAATTTGATGGTCAAATCCATGTTTTCCCTTGGTTTTAGCGACTGCTTGCAACAGATGAGAGCACCATCTCCACTGAGGTTTCTTGCTTTTCCTGACATGGGACCTTGAGAGGTTACCACCGTGACAGGGCATTCAAGGAGGTGTCTGATGAATTTCCTTCTCTCCTCTTGCATTTTACTCCCCATACTCCTAAACCCGGATCTTTGGATGCAGAGTGTGACAGTTGAAATGATAATGATCGAGTCCCAATGAGAGAGACTTGTCAGACATCAAGCGCCTCGATCATCTTTCTTCTGTTTGGGTCAGGGCATTGACTGAGCTCTGAAGTCAGGCGTGCTTGGTGTGCAGGCATTTCTCGGTCTGGGTATTTACAGAGGAAGATTCCATCCACGTCTCTGAAATCGCTTTTACCCGTGGAAAACTCGGAGGATTTGGCCATTATCTTTGCTTTTGCATATGGGCAGCGTTCATTGCTAGCAGGGAATGTACCGGCAAGGCAGTACTTCCTTATAAACCCTAGGTCCTCAGACTCCGTCTTGGGCCATTTTCTCATTTCCATCATCCTTTCTGTTCAGCCGCGTTCAGGGGCCATCACGAGATCACACAGAATGACTTAGTGAGTATCCTTCTTGTATCCTGGTATGTTCCAAGGAGGTTTGGACTCACTATGCAATGCTTCCATAATAGCGAGCCTGTGGCACATATCACAGAGAAAGTAAGGCCCCCACGGGATGAAATACTCTCTTCTCCCTTGCTCTACGTAGGAGTACCTGGCTTCGCAATTGGCACACTGCGTCTGAGAGTTAGTTTTCATTTGCATGTACCTTCCTCTCAGCGGATTCGTCGCAGTCAGGACAGCATGCAACCAATATGCGTTATTGATATACAGAAGCGTGGGGAATGCAGTATAAACTCAAGCCGATGCCGACCTGTTGATTGGCTCAAGGTGAATATCAGTCTTCTTCCGCGTACAATTTCCGAATATGATTTGGGTCTATAAAAGCGAGTAGTTCTTCCGGGCGTTCATTCTTACTGACCTGATAAATCCAAGTCTTGTTGCCCTCTACTACCCTTGCATTCTTGTAGGTTAGCTCTGTGCCGTCTCTCAGAATTACAGTAATCTTGCTGCCCATAT
>JASFGC010000438.1:0-3043 GCA_050123975.1 Syntrophobacterales bacterium
CGGCCGCAGATAGTGTAATCTGGCGCGAGCATAGCGCTTTTGGCCGGTAGAGATCTGCAACGTTAGGGTAAAAT
Organism: Syntrophobacterales bacterium; assembly: GCA_050123975.1. GTDB lineage: Bacteria > Desulfobacterota > Syntrophobacteria > BM002 > BM002 > BM002. Next base: position 75 of record JASFGC010000438.1, read on the forward strand.
ACTGCTCTGCGCTGGGGTTATCTCCCACTGAACCGCCAGCACACGTTTGTTGCCAGCTACGCTAGTAGTATAAGTGGTGCCAGCATTTTTTACAACCAGCAGTCATGCTCTCGTCTGGTTTTGAAAAAGAGCGGCCGCGGCTCAATCCAAAACCGCGGCCGTTCGTCTTGGTCTCGTTCTTTATTGCCATAGACCGAGATTGTTTTCGCCTTTATGCTGACTGGAGAGCATTTTCCATGTGGCTGAAGATATCATTAACGCTCTTGATCTTTTCCGCCTCCTCATCAGGGATTTCGAGGTTGAATTCTTCTTCCAAGGCCATGACAAGTTCAACCACGTCCAGGGAATCAGCTCCCAAGTCGTCTACCACGCTGGCCTCAGGAGTCACATCTCCGTGGTCAATCCCCAATTGATTGGCGATAATCTCTACAACCTTATCTTTCATTGCAGCTACGTCCATACTTTCTCCTCCAGGAATCTTCTCAAAATCAAGTTGTTAACATCAGTGCAATAACGGTAAACACTAATATCGACCTTATCCGTCTTCTGTGACTTTCGACTGGGTAAAGTTCCAATATAGGTACTGCGGTCTACATTCGACGAGAACATCCCTCCTTTCTCCTGTTGTTTCTTCAAATCATCCTGGCCAAATTTCTTTATCCTCACCTGACTTGCTTTACTGAGAGGGGCATGGTTATACCCTAATGTTGCATGCCCAAACCGGTAAAAATCGCTGCGCTCGCGTGATAGCGCACCATCTGCGAGCGTACTCGCCTCGGAGAGGATCTCACGTACGGTCAAGTACTGTTCATCCTGTCCCAGCCTGCGCGCGCCCACATCTGACGCCCTCTGACGCGTTTTTCCTCGGCGTGGGCCTACAACATTAGGGTTATACTCGCCCCCCGCAGCTAGGGTGATGTCACCGAGGCTGATCCCCAGCTGACCACCCTGGCAACTCAGGATTTACAAAACCATAAAAGAGGGTCTCGATGACAGTGGGTACATCATCCACCAAAGAGTACTCGCCATCACTAGCCAGCCATTTCTGCATGACGCCATCGATAAAGCCCATCACACCGTAGAAAACGGTATGGAAGTCCATTTGTTTGAGAAGACCACTTTTCGTGGCTTGCAGGATCTTACGCTTGAGCAACGGCACTTTCTTTAAAATGTTGCCAATATAGAGAGCCTTGACCTCAGCACCAAAATCGCTTTGCTCCTGGATAAGAACTTTATACAGGTTTCGGTTGCGGTCAAAAAAAGCAAAGTAGATTCTCAAGTAAGCCTCGATAAACTCGAGTACGTCTGCCCGCGGATCGATGGCCTCCGCCACAGCCTCTTCCAACTCGGCGACCTTAGAGCGGATGAGCTCTGAGAATAGCCCCTTCTTGCTATGGAAATGGCGGTATACCGTTCCTTTTCCCAACTCGGCACGCTCGGCGATTTCATCCACAGTAGTGCCATGGAAACCCTTGGCAGAAAATACTTCCAGTGCCGCGGTTAGGATCTTCTCACGGGTGTCGGAAGTCTGGGGTCTACCCTGATCGCGAGGTCCAACTTGTTTAGAAAGCTGGCGGGTGAGCAAGCGCTCGCTGAAATCTGCTTGGTTTGAACCTCGACGTTTGGCTATCCTCATAACCTCCTTGACCCATTGGGAAATAACAGCTTCAGCTTCGAGATTGGCGGCGCTAATTTGGGAAATCCCCTCATCAAAAACCGAAACCAGGGTTTCCAGATCTTTTTCGTCCGCACTCGCATCATCGCCCAGCACGTCCTGCCAAAATAGCTGCCAGGCTGAAGGATCCGCAGACGTATCCTGTGTGAGCAAGCTCAACAGCACCGTCCGCTTTTCCTGATCCAATTGAGAGTACTTCTCCATACACCGTGCCATGGTCAGAGTTCAATAAATATTGTGACGGACCAGTCCGTCATTATCTTGATTTAACTCTCGGTGTCAAGTCCTTTTTTTACAGGAGATTCAGTAACAGAGTCTCACTGGGGACATTTTACCACTGGATTGAGGCTGCGGTTTTGGCCGTATAAATGGGGGGTGAACCTCCGCTGACACGTTGGTAAGCCTTACCAATGACCTCTCTCGTTTCTTTGGTAAGATTGTATTGAGTCAGGGCGGAAAAAGGAACCTGAGAACAAGAGATCACATCACTGCTGGCCTGTAGTTTGCCTCCTGTCTTACGGCAAAGGAAGTCTATGAGCACATAATGATAGTGGACCCCCCCTTCCTGGTCCCAAAATATCCGATCCAGAACGGCAACGAGTTCCACTACTTCCACCTTGAGACCAATCTCCTCTGCAACCTCACGTACCACAGCCTCCTCCAAGCTCTCACCCAACTCCACTGCACCTCCTGGCAACGACCACGCACCGTATGCTGGCGGACGACCACGTCGCACCAGGACAACCCGGTCATTTTCGATGACAACCGCCGCTACCCCAACTATTGGACGTTCTGGGTAATCTCGCGTCATATGATACTACTTCCTTCCATTGCAAAAAATCACAGAGGTTAGCCAAAAACACAGGCAGCACGAAAGATAGTAAATCCGAAATCCGAATATCGAAACTGGGAACCCACCCGCAGGGTGGGACTCCGAAGGAGAAATCCGAAACAAATTCGAATTACCGAAATCCAAATGACCAAAACACCAAACAAAACTTTTCGACGAGTCACATTTTGAACATTGGAGAATTTGGATTTTGTATTTGTTTCGTGCTTCGGGTTTCGGGTTTCGAATTTTTGTGCACAGCACTCTAGGGTTTACAGCGACGGCCTGGGCTGAAGCCATGGTACAATGCTTCGTTACGATTTCTGAATCTAACTCGATTGCCAGCGTCGGTCTTACGGCCAAACTGGCAGTGGGGTCGATGGAATATCCAGCTGCGTTTGTTCCCAATGTAGAAGTTCTCCGGCTTGACGACAGGTAGCGACCATATACCCTTTTTCTCCTTCA
>JASFGC010000439.1:0-3042 GCA_050123975.1 Syntrophobacterales bacterium
GCCCTCCGGTTTCTTCGGGCCTGGGGTTGTGAGGTCACCGCTTTTTCCACCAGTCCAGACAAAGAAGCTGAGGCCCGCGAGCTTGGGGCTCACCATTTTGTCAACTCCAGAGATTCTGACGCCCTCGCCTCTCTGGCAAACTCCTTCGACATGATCCTGGTGGCGGTTAATGTGGAGCTCGATTGGGACGGTTACATCGGCGCCCTCCGTCCACAAGGCAAACTTCACATTGTTGGGGCGGCTCCTTCAGTATCGGCTGCAGTTTTTCCGCTTATTATTGGCGAGAGATCAATTGGCGGCTCTCCGCTGGGTAGCCCGGCCACCACCGCAACCATGCTCGAGTTCGCTGCACGACACGGAATCGAGCCAGTAACCGAGACATTCCCCCTGTCCAAGGTCAACGATGCCATGGAGAAGCTTCGTTCAGGGAAACCACGCTATCGGCTGGTGCTCGAAAACGACTTAAATTAATTGGCACGAGAAAGTGAGTTTTCTTTATGACCATCAAGACAAAGACTCTCATCGCTTTGTTTCTTTTGTGCCTGGTGGACACGTTAATCCCCTTTCCTATTATGGGGGTCATCCTCATTTACGTTTTGCTGCAGAGGCCACCGTGGTTCAAACATATTTTTGTTGAGATCTATGGCGAAATAAATATGGACAATGCTCGGTAAATCTCTCGGACGAAAGGTCGAGGCTTCAAGAATCTTTAAAAAAGTCTTTTCCCCCTCACCCTAACCTTTCGGCTGAGGCTTTCGGCAGTGAGACGTGTCGACGAGACTTGTCGACGAGCTCAAGTCGTGTCGCTCAAGGCCGAACTGCTCACGGCCGAAGCCCTCTCCCCCAGGGGAGAGGGGACCGAGGGATACCATTGAAGCTCCCTGCAGCAAGACCTGTCGACGAGCTCAGGTCGAGTCGCTGCAGGGAATCTTCGAAATGTAAGGAAGTGACTCCATCTTATTGTGGTTCGCTCGCTAACCCCGCAGCAAGCTACGGGGAATGCGCTCGCTGTAGCATTTTCATCCTTGTGCAAAGCACGGGGCATTCAGGCAATCTTCGTAAATGTAGGAAAGAATGGAATATGATTTTGTGGTAGACACGTATGACACTGAACGGATAAAACGACCTCATCAAGCAGTATGACCGACCACCAACGCGCATGAGGAGAATGATGAACAACTCTACCTTCACCGTCCCCGCCGAGGATCGTTACTTCGAAGACTACATCGCCGGCTCCATGCACGAATACGGTTCAATTGCGGTGGAGCAGGAAGAGATTATCTCTTTTGCCAAACGCTTCGACCCCCAAGTGTTCCACACCGATCCGGAAGGTGCGAAGAAAACTATCTTTGAGGGACTGATCGCCAGCGGCTGGCACACCTGCGGCCTGATGATGCGGCTCTTCGCCGACCACTTCCTGCCGAAGAAAGCGAGCCTTGGCTCGCCTGGCATTGACGAGTTGCGCTGGAACAAACCCGTTCGTCCCGGTGACGAGTTGTCCATCCGCGTGACCGTCCTGGAAAGCAAGCGCTCACGCTCCAAGCCGGATCGCGGCATCATCCACTCCTCGATCGAAGTGACGAACCAGGACCGCGATGTGGTAATGAGCATGAAGGCCGTAAACCTCTTCTTGTGTCGGCAGGGGCCCCAGGGAAACGCGGAGTCGGATTCTTAGAAATGGGCGCTGGCTGTGCAATAATACAATTTTTAGATGGATGATTGAAAAACGCATAATCGCATGAACGTCCCCCTTAATCAGAGTTCTTAGAAATGTTTCTTAAGCTATTCCTCGCCTTTACTCTTATTCCTTTTGTAGAAATTTACCTGCTCATCAAAATCGGCGCGCAGGTTGGCGCCTTCAATACTATTCTCATCGTCATTTTGACAGGACTTCTCGGGGCTTCCCTGGCCAGGCTCGAGGGCATCAAAACCATGACCAAAGTCAGGGACAGCCTGAATCGGGGAGATCTCCCTGCAGAAGAAATGTTGGATGCCATGCTGATATTCGTAGCAGGCGTTGTCCTGTTGACGCCCGGTTTTCTTACCGATCTGGCAGGGCTTGCTCTTCTGGTGCCAAAAGCGAGATATTGGTTCAAACGCTGGCTGCGCAAGAAGTTTGATGAATGGATAGAAAGAGGCGGTGGAAATCGAGGGACGTTTATAAGATTCTAGTTAGCTAGACTGGGAGGCTGTAATGGAAGAAGCAAAATCACAAATTAGTAGAGACATCAATCGGTCCTTTCGAAAGCACCTGATGGAAGACGTGATGTTCATGTGCCTCTACATGGGTAAAACTAAGGGTGGAATTGTAACCAATGAGCGCCCTTTCACCGGAAAAGAAACGGTAGACCTATTAAGCTTTATTATCGAGGGGGCCGAGGACTTCATGGTACCAGCCATAATGTATTCCTTGTTCAATGTCTATGGCCCAATCAAAGTATTCGATATTGTCAAGGACTATTCAAAAGGATTTGACATGAAGGGTCCTTTTAAGGTTGATCCCGGGCCGGGTACCGGTGCGCCTCCAGTGCCTGATAACTAGTGAGGCTATTAAATGAAAAACGACTATTTGCTCTGCTCCGTGTGGTAGCGCCCTAAGGAAGGCTGAGTGAAGATTTACCACAGAGGCACAGAGTACCAGAGGATGTTGTTTTTCCCTGGCCGGGAGACGACGGCCAGGGAAAAGAGCCTCCGCCTCCGGCGAAAGCTCTTTAACTTGGATCGAACCGTTGACATGAAACCACCCGGGTACTAGATCGTGCCCGCAGGGCTGCGATCTCTTGCCCGATCGCCGTCTCCCGATCGGGCAAGAATATAGTTTCCTCCGTGCTCTCCGTGTCTCTGTGGTTGATAAATAAGAATGCATATCGAAATCTAGTATCCACAGACACCAAACGGGACGTAGTCCCAAGTTGCGTTGACAAACCCTAGAGATTAAGTTAAAAAAAGTCCACCTAACTCCAAAGATCACTAGCCCGGGTATTTCATGAATTGCTGTCGCGAGACCACGAAACTGGGAACCCGCTTGCGGGACTGAGCGGA
>JASFGC010000440.1:0-3036 GCA_050123975.1 Syntrophobacterales bacterium
AACACCATACCTAGCCGTTCTGTTCCTGGTCTTGCTCCTGCATCATTCTCCGGTTCGAGCCCAGGAGCAACCCCTTACCCCCAGACAGATCCTGGACAAGGTTGACGATCTCTTTCGAAGCAAGTCAAGCCAGGGGATTGCAAATATGACTGTCACTACCAGCCACTGGAAACGGTCATTATCTCTGGAGATGTGGAGCAAAGGGAAGGAAAAATCGCTCTTTCGCATCCTCGCCCCCAAGAAAGAAAAGGGCACTGCCACGCTGCGTTCCGGCAACGACATTTGGAACTACCTGCCCAAAGTGAAAAGGGTAATCAAACTGCCCTCATCCATGATGGCGGCGTCCTGGATGGGCTCACATTTCACCAATGATGATTTGGTCAAGGAGAGCCGCATGGCCGACGACTACACCTTCAAGATTACCTATTCAGGTGAAATGGAAGGGCAGGAAATTGTCGAGGTTACCTGCTACCCAAAGCCGGATGCGGCAGTGGTCTGGGGAAAGGTGCTGGTCAGGGCCTTGCGGCAAGAATATTTGCCTTTATTTATAAAATACTACGATGAGGATCTTGTTCTGGCCCGGACCATGACTTTTTCTCAGGTGTCACCACTCGGGGGTCGGTTGCTTCCTGCTTTGGTGACAATGGTCCCAGAGGATAAACCAGAGGAATCAACGGTAATTCACTACAAGAAGATTGACTTTGACATCGATCTAAAAGACGACTTTTTCTCACTGCGGACCTTGCAAAAGTAGAGGACGACCAGGTGAACAGTTTGCAATACGGGTGGCGAAACCTGTGGCGTAATACCAGGAGAACCGGTATCACCTTAGCAGCAGTATGCCTGAGCACAGCTATCCTTATGGCAAGTTACGGGCTCATGGACGGCCTCATGCAACACGCCGTATCCAATGCCACCAATCTCGTGGTTGGAGAAGTCCAAGTCCACGCCCAGGGCTACCTGGCGGACCACTCAATCTACAAGGCTTTAAACAAGCCCGACCTCATTTTGCAGGCTGCAAAACTGAAAAACGTTGCCGCCGCACCCCGCCGGTACGGCTACGGACTCGTGGCCGTTGGCACCAAATCGGCTGGGGCACGGTTTTGGGGTGTGGAGCCAGCTTCGGAGCGGACCACCTTTGACCTTGCCCAGCATCTGCACGAGGGTCGCTTTCTATCAGAGACCGCAAAGCGTGGTGTGGTCCTGGGCCAGAAGTTAGCTCGGTCGTTGCAGGCTCAGATTGGCTCTGAGATCGTTGTTGTTGTTCAGGCTGCAGATGGCTCACTCGGCAACGATCTTTATACGGTGACGGGCATCCTCAAAGCTGCCGGAGATAGCATCGATCGCAACGCCGCTTTGATCCATGCACAAGACTTTGTGGAACTCTTTGTTTCAGGAGACCGGATTCATGAGGTAGCCCTCAATTCCAGAGGAACTTCGTCCATCGAGGAACTGACGGCACTGCTCTCGATTGCAGCCCCGGAAGAAGAGACAAAGAGCTGGCGTCACCTTATGCCCGAGGTCTCGGATATGGTCAATCTCTTTGATGCCTTCATTTGGATCTTTGGGCTTATCTTCTTGTTGGCTGCCGGGATGGGTGTCATGAACACCATGCTCATGGCAACGTATGAACGAATTCGAGAATTTGGCATTCTCAAGGCTTTAGGGGCCACACCGTGGGGAATCATCAGGGACGTTGCCGCTGAGGCTCTGGTGCTCTCTACCTTGGGAACGGTTTTGGGAACAATTGTGGGTTTGGCAGGTTCCTACTATCTGCAGCAAGTTGGGCTTGATCTTAGTATCTTCGCCGGCACCTACACGGTCGGTGGTGTCGCCTTTGACCCGATCTGGAGAGCGACCATTAGTCCCAAAATGGTTTATATTCCGGTGGTGCTGATGCTCATCATTGGCTTGGTCGCCTCCCTTTACCCGGCGGCTTTAGCAGCGCGGCTGGATCCGGTGAAAGCTATTCATCGGCCTTGAGAAATATTGAAGAGCATATGCATGGGAATAATCGTCATACCGGACGAGGCGAAGCCGAGATCCGGTATCCAGTAATTATTCCTCTTCCTGGATTCCGGACAGTCGCTTCGCGCCTTCCGGAATGACGGAGCAGGAGAAGGTTTTATTATGATCCCTCGTTTGGCGTGGCGTAGCATTTGGCGGAACCGGAGACGGACATTGATTACCGTCCTTTCCATCGGTTTTGGACTGGCCTGCGCAGTGTTTTTTGTTGCCATTGGCGAGGGCGTTTATGCCCAATTAATAGACCAAGTCGTTCGCCTGCAGGCTGGTCACATCACCATGGAAAACCCGAGCTATCGCGATGCCCCTGCTGTGGATCTTTGGGTCAAGGCCCCAGAATCTCTCCGCTCCCAAATTGAAAAGCTGCCCCAGGTTGAGCAAACCAAACTGCTCATCATGGGCCAAGGCATAGCCCGATCCGGTTCGGGCGACGTCAGCGCTACCTTGATGGGAGTGGAACCCTCAGTAGAACTGGATACCTCACCCTTAGTTCGCCACATTATCGCCGGAAGATATTTGAATGACGATGATGGTCCGTGGGTTGTAATCGGGAGTGAGCTTGCCAAGCGCTTGAAGCTGAAAGTGGGCAAGAAAATGGTTCTTACCACTAACGATGCAGCTGGTAATCTGGTGGATGAACTGTGCCGGGTTAGGGGGATCTTTGAGACCGGCTCGGTGGAAATTGACGGATATTTTATCCAAGCTCCCCTGGGTTTTGCTCGGCGCCTTTTCGGTCTTCCCGAGGAAGGGGCTACCCAGTTGGGTGTGGTCTTGAGAAATCCCGAGGCGCAGGAGTCGGTTTTGCAGGAGGTTCGGCTGATGGTGGCTGAGCAAGACATTGCCGTTCTTCCCTGGCAGGAAATAATACCGGAAATTGCCTCTTACATAAAATTGGACAAGGGTTCGAACTTGATCTTCCAGGCAATCCTTATCTTTTTGATTCTTTTTACTATCTTCAACACCATTCTTATGTCTGTGCTGGAACGGGAACGGGAATTTGCGGTTTTGTTG
>JASFGC010000441.1:0-3021 GCA_050123975.1 Syntrophobacterales bacterium
GAGGAAGGATTCTTGAGAGCAGGTCGATGCGTATGTGCTTGCTTTCGAGGGTGGCCCTGGTTGCACCCAGTAGACTTATCCACAGCACGCCGTGCCTGAGGAGATCATCACCCCAGACAAGTCCGGAGGAGAGAAAATTGCGCAAAATAATCTGGGCGACTGCGAAGGCAGTAAGAAAGCCAAGAAGGAACACCAGCACCCATTGCTCGAAATTGCCAAGAAAATGGCTAATCTTTTTTAAATTGCCGGGGGGTGATGCACTCACTTCGTTTTACCCTTGCTCGACCTGTATTCATCGAGGATTTTCGTGACCCTCTGGAGAGTCTCCTTGGGGAGTACTTTTGGATCAACATCAGCCACGGCCTGATCGAGCAGTTCCTTGAAACGATTCAGTTCATTGGGGTCGATGGTTATTCTCTTGACCCCCCGTTTGAACATAAGTTCCAGGGCCTCTTGATTGTCTTTTCTGGTTTTCTCAGTAAGGAGACGCAGATATTTCCTACAGACCCTCATGGTAGTTTCTTGGTCCTGGGGAGAAAGTCGCAAAAAAGTTTTGTTGCTCATAATCAGTCCTATGCCAACGTAGGAGAGCGGCACATCGGTGATGTATTTGATTCGAGTGTACCATTGAGTCACCAGGGCATAGTAAGGCGAGTTGTAAACTGCCTCCAGGAGGTTGGTCTGCAGGGCTACCAGAACGTCCGGCGCACCCACAGTGACCGGCGAGACCTGAGCTTTGGCAAAGACAGCATTGGCCATGGGCGCATTGGCCGTACTCCAAACCTTTTTTCCTTTCCAGTCCTCAACCTTGGTAACAGAGACCGTGGTCATAACATAAATGAAACCGATTTCTGACCAGCCCAATACTTGGTATCCGCGCTTGGCAATGCGCTGGTCAAAATCTCCAACCATTTTATCGAGAACGTAGTCGACCTCCTCATAGTTGTTGAAAAGGAATGGGACCTGCAGTGTGCGAAGCTCGGGGTTGATGGTACTAAGGAAGGTGGATGAAAAGGCAGCGGCATGAACGAGCCCAATACGCAATTTTCTGAATACGTCTCGTTCATCTCCCAAGGCGAAGCCGGAAAAAAGTTTGAATCCGACACGCCCCGCCGTCTCTTGCATAAGTTCAGAGTTCATCTCCCGGAAGATCTTCATGAGAGAGCTATTTTCAGGTGCCATAGTGGCCAGTTTTATCTCATGCTGTGGCTGAGCACTATGGAGGGGAAATGGACAAACCAGGGTGAAAAAAAACAGGAAAATACCTACAGCAAAGACTCTGGGTTTAATTATACCCGAGGGTTGTAGATTGGCTAGCCTAGGGGAGTTCTCCGAAGTAATCATCCACATTCTCCAACATTTCTCTGGCCTTCTCCTTGGCCAGTGTGTTCGCTAAGGTCAGCTCAGGAACCTCATCGACAGGAGCGTCTATCACCCCTTGAAGTGTTTGTGTGAAAAGAACTTTGTCTCGGAGCCGGACGGCATAATGTCTGGCAAACAGTACTTCCGCCGAGAGGAGCTTGTCAGCTCCCAGAGAAAAAGCCTTATCGAAATGCTCTTTCGCTTTGTTTAGATTTCCTCCAATAATCTCAGGTCTGGCCGCTAGGTAAACAGCCATGAGGAGGTGGGGGCTGCCGTAGTAGAATGAGTCATCCAATTCAAGAGTCCTCTGGATGGTGGCTTCGAGCACAGCCATGTCAGCCACAGCCTCCACGCGGTCCACATTTAGACTGATCCATTTACCCCAAGCACTGGCGGTCCAAAAGAGGGATGGCGCGTCCTCCTTGGTGTATTGTTTCAGGAAAACAACGAAGTCATCCAGCTGTCCTGTCACAGCCTGTTGAAAATCCTGCTTTCTCGAGAGAGCTCTGAAACCGTAGCCTTTGGCTTTGGCATAGAGTGCGGCCGCTTTTTCAGGATCGGTATCCTCTACGAACGAGGAGGCATATGCTGTGTAAACTTGACAACCAGCGGTCAACAAATCACTGTTATCAGGATACGCTTCTATAAGGCCGTCAACGAGCATGAGGTAAGCAGGGGTGCCGGCACGAACGATTGTAGGATCCGATTGTTTGCTGGCTGCGATGAAAACGTCTTCGGCGGTGTATGCCACCGCCGATACTCTGGCTGGTTTGGTGGGCGCACAACCGCCGGAAACAAGTAAAAGACACAGAGACCAAAGGAAGACGAAACCCTCGCGCGACAAAGACATCAAGACCTCCAGATCACTTCAACGTTACTAGATTTAGTGTTCCTGTTGCGCAGTCGACCAGATTTAACACGAAGAATGTGTAAAAGTATTCACTGTATTGCCCTCCTGTCAAGGTAACGGGAAGGCGCAATACAACTATAAAGTCAGTCAATAATCTACGAGAACCCTTTTTTATTACATTGTCAATATCAGAGCGCATGGCGCATAGAGAAAAAAAAGAGTGAACGGTAAATGGTAAACGGTGAACAGTCGCGGAGCCAGCGCATGATCGGTTTACCGTTCACCGTTTACTGTTTACCTCGCGCTTTGCGCTCTGCGCTTAGCGCTTTGCGTCAAGGGTGCAGTCCAGAGACGAGTCCTTTGAGTCCGGCTTCTTTACTTGACCGTGCTTTTTTAATCTGGAAAGATGGCAGGGGAAAGAACTAGGTACTAAGAACTCTCACAATTTTGGATTGCGGATTTCGGATTGCGGAGTGCATAGAGCATAGAGCATAGGGCATAGGGCATGGAGCATAGAGTAAAACAGCTAGAAGTTAGCAGCAGGCAGTTTGGTGATGTGAGAAGTGGGATGTGAGATGTGAGATGTGAGATTAAGGAATTGAGGAATTGAGGGATTTAGGAATTTGAGATATCCCAAGCTCGATAAAGATCTACCGGTTACCGTTTTTCCCTGACACCTGACACCTGACACCTGACACCTGAAACCTAACTACTGGCTCCTGACTCCTGACTCCTGACTCCTGTATTCTTTAATTTTTTAGATTGTGGTGTTCACTGAAAGGTGCTGATCACATGCGTAACAGATTTGT